>NZ_FAOZ01000007.1:313359-448224 GCF_001536285.1 Parafrankia irregularis
CGCTGGACCTACCTGAACCGGGCCTGGACGACGCTGACCGGCTACGAGGTCGGCCCGAGCCTCGGCGCCCGCCTCCTCGACTACGTCCACCCCGACGAGGTGGAGTACGCGGCGACGGTGTTCGCCGACGTGGCGCGGGCCGGCACGGACCAGTGTGTGCACGAGGCGCGCTGCCGAACCCGCCACGGTGGCTACCTGCGGGTCCAGATCCGCGCGAGCGTGCTGCGCGGGCCCGCCGGGGAGGTCGTCGGCAACTCGGGGACGATCGTCGACGTCTCCGGGTCGCGCTCGCACGCCCAGGTCGTCGGCGAGGAGGCCACCCTGCTGGAGTCGGTCGGCACCGGGAGCGCCTTCGAGGACCTGCCGACCGGTGTCGCCGTCTACGACCGTGAGCTGCGGGTGCGCCGCTCCTCGAGCGCCGTCGACCGGATGGTCGGCGCCGCGCTGCGGGTCGGTGAGCCGCTGGATCGGCTCGTCGAGCGGGTCCGGCCGGCCGACTGGCGCTCGCGCTCCCTCGGCGGTGAATGGGGCCTGGTCCCGGTCGCGCTGCGGACGGGCCGCAGCCAGCTCGGGGATCTGGAGCTCGACGTCGAGGGCGGGTCGGCGCGCTCCGTGCGGGCGACCGTCATTCCGTTCCAGCAGAGCGGCGAGGAGCTGGCGGCGCTGGTGCTGTCCGACATCACCGACCTGCGCCGCGCCGAGCGGCAGCAGGCCGGGCTCGCCCGGCTCGGCCAGCGGGCACTGGCCGGCGTCGACCTGCCGACCCTGCTGGCGGAGGCGGTCGAGCTGGTCGCCGGGGCACTCGAGGTGGCCGTCTGCGAGGTGATCCAGCGGGACGTGGACGGCCGTGAGCTGGACCATGAGGTGGACGGCGGGCCCGGACCGGGGCGGGACCGGGATCCTGCCGGCCGGCGGGACGCGGCGCCCACCGCTCCAGGGGTGCTCCTGACGGACCCGGCGGCGGCCACCGCGGCGCTGACCGACCCGGCGGCGCCGACGGCACCCACGGCGCTCGGTGTCGGCCCGATCTATCTCACCGGGCCGCTCGCGATCGAGGCGCGGTCGCTGGTCCATCTCGCGTTCGACGTCGACGAGCCGGTGGTGGCGAACAACCTGGACGCCTGCCCGCACCTGCGCAGCGGCTGGTCGGACGCGGGCGGCGCGCAGGCCGCGCTGGCGTCCCGGGTGGGCAGCGCCGGTTCCCCGTACGGGGTGCTCGCCGTGGCCAGCCTGCTGCCGCGCCGGTTCACCGGCGACGAGGCGCGCTTCGTCCAGGCCGTCGCGAACACCCTCGGCGCGGCCATCGACCGGGAACGGTCCGAGCGCCGCGCCCGGGCGCGGTACGAGGCGGCCCAGCGGGGCCGGGCGTGGCTCGCGGCCAGCGCCGAGATCACCGCCGGTGCCATGGTGGCCGGCCAGTCGCAGCAGGCGCGCATGTTGCTGGCGTCGCTGGCGCGGGCGGTCACCTCCGCGGACGTCGGTGCGGTCGCGCTGCCCGACGAGGCCGGCAACCTGGTCGCCACCGAGGTGGACTCCGCCGGCCATCGGCATTCCGACCCGGAGACCCTGCACAGCCTCGCGCTGGCGCTGGAGGCGGCCGAGAGCCGGTCCGAGTTCCTCGCCGGTCGTCCGGTCCTCGTCGACGGCCTGGACGATTCCGATGCCTGGAGTGGCCCGATCGCCCTGGCGCCGCTCGCGGAGGCGGCTGCGGCGGCGGCAGCGGAGACGGCGGCGGATTCGTCGGATCTGGCTGATTCGTCGGCGGAGCCGGGGAACGAGCGGGACGCCGGCTCGGTCCGCGGTGGGGTGGACGGGGCGGGCGACCTGCTGGTGGCGGTGCCGATCCCGCCGATCCCGCCGGGACCGCGGCTGCGCGACGCGCTGGTCGTCCCGCTGACCGCCGCCGGCGAGCAGCTGGGTGCGCTGGTGCTGGGCAACGCTCCGGACGGCGTTCCGTTCGCCGCCGACGACCCGGAGCTCGTGGGGGTGTTCGCGAACGACGCGGCGATGGCGATCCACCTGGCCGAGGCGCAGCGCGAGCGGGCCCGGTTCGCGGTGTTCGAGGACCGTGAGCGCATCGCCCGTGACCTGCATGACCTGGTCATCCAGCGGCTTTTCGCCATCGGGCTGCACCTGCAGTCGCTCACCCGAGCCGTCGGTGACGTGACGGCCGCGCGGCTCAACGCGGCCATCAACGGTCTTGATTCGAGCATCGAGGACATCCGGCGCACGATCTTCAGGCTTCAGCCGACGCCGGTCGGCGCCTGAGACGAAGGGGGCAGGCCCGGATCCGGGCCTGCCCCCACCTTCCCGGCGCCTGGAGGCCCGCGGTCAGGCGCCGGCCGGGCAGCCGGGGCTGCCCGGCTCATCCGACCCGGTCGCACCGGTCGCACCGGTGCCGACAAGCTGCCCGAGGAAGAGGCTGTTGTCGTAGAAATGTTCGGTTTCCAGCAGCTTCAGGTCGTCGGAGACCCGGGCGACGGTGACGCCGAACAGCTCGATCCGCTCGCCGGTGGGGGCGTTGCCCTTGTAGGGGCCGGTGAAGCTGCCCCAGTGCCGCCATTTGAAGGAGATGACGGGCGGCGGCGAGTACACCTCGAGGACCTCCCAGAAGAAGCCGCCCGGGAAGGCCGTGTGGAAGACCTCGTGCGAGGACTCGAAGGTCTCCTCGCTCGCCTTGTAGTAGGGATTCTCCCCGATCAGGATGTTGTAGCTGCCGCGCTCGGCGAGCTCGGCGCTGCCCGCGGGCGCTCCGCCGTTGAGGCTCACCTTGACCCGGTCGACGACCATGCTGACCCACTGTGCCGGGTCGGCCTTGTGGGACAGCTCCATCTCGAAGACCTGCACGAGGTTCTCGACGATGTCGGCGAGCGATCCCGGCTCGTGGCGGGTGGTCCGTTCGCCGGGCATCACCTCGCGGGAGAAGTGGTAGTCCGGCGGGGCGCCGTGGCGCCATTGCGTGTCCGCCGCCGCCGTCGCGGCGGCGAGGACCGCCTCGCGGCCCTGTAGGTGCAGCGGAGTCGTGCCGGTCGGGCCGTTGTCGGTCACCGTGTCGTCCTCCGGAGGTCTGGCTGTCTGGCTCTGACGGTCTGGCTGGTTCTGGCGGACTGATGCGTCGGCCAGGGAGGGGCTGACGCAGACCTCGATCGGTGTTCCCCGGGTGGTCGTCTCGACGGTCCGGTTGGGTGGCGGAATGCGTCATTTGCGACGTAACGGGGTACTTCATGAGTCTGGTCGCGGAACAACCTGCCAGGCCCACACCGTTCGTCCCCGGAGGAACGTCGAAAGTCCCTATGGGACAGGTACATCTGCCGCCGTCGGGGGTCGAAGGGTAGCCCAGGGGTGACCTGAATTATCCGGCGCGGGTGGCCGTGTCGGCGCCAGGACCGCACGAGAACCGGACCAGGGTGGCCCGCGATGTCGCCCGTCCGTGAGCGGAGACGACCGAAACCCGGCCATGCCGCCGCGGCTTGCCTAAGATGTCGGGCGACTGCCACGGTCCCCTCCCGCGGTGACGGACGGGCCCGCTCGGCAGCGGGTCGGATCTTGGGTTCCTCAGGGGTTGTGGGTGAGTTGTGAGCACGGGTAAAGTCCTTCGTTTCGATCATGTCCGTGGCTATGGGTTCATCGCGCCGAGCGACGGCGGCGAGGACGTCTTCCTGCACGCGAACGACCTCCTCGTCGAGAAGAGCCTGGTGGTGCCGGGCGTGTTGATGGAGTTCGACGTCGAGGACAGCGACCGGGGGCGTAAGGCGTCGTCGGCCCGGATCGTGCGGGGCTCGGCCCCCGGTGGGCCGTCGCCGGTGGCGGGTCCGGGGCCGGTGTCCGCGAGGGCGGACGACGGTGGCGACGGGCTGTGTGACGTCCTGCCGGTGGAGGAGTTCACGCAGGAGGTCACCGAGGTGCTGCTGCAGACCGAGCCGCCGCTGACCGGCACGCAGATCCTGCACGTGCGTCGCCAGCTCGCCAGCTTCGCGCGCAAGTACGGCTGGGTCGAGAACTAGCGCGGCCGCGAACACGGCAGGCGGGGAACCAGGGCCCTCGACAGGCATGGCGTCCGGACTCTCGGCCGGTGAGCAGGCGGTGACCGTGCTGACCGGCGCCCGGGTGATCACCCCGGCCGGGATCCTCGACCCCGGCTGGGTGCGGGTCCGCGGCGGCCTGATCGCCGGTGTCGGGCGGGGCCGGGTCGAGGTGCCCACCGAGATCGCGGCCGCGGCGGCCGTGCCCACCGAGGTCGTCGACCTGGGCGGGGCGTGGCTCGTACCCGGCTTCATCGACCTGCACGTGCATGGGGGCGGCGGCCACGACGTCACCGCCTCCCCGGCGGACCTGGCGGCAGCGGTCGCCTTCCACCGCGCCCACGGGACGACCCGCACGCTGGTCTCCCTCGTGACCGCGCCGGTGGCGCGCCTCGCCGAGCAGCTCGGCTGGATCGCCGCCCTCGCCGCGGCGGGACCCGGCCCGGGTGGCCATGTCGTGGGCGCGCATCTGGAGGGCCCGTTCCTCGCCGCGGCCCGCCGCGGCGCCCAGCCGGCCGAACACCTGCGCCAGCCCGACCGGGGGGTGTACGCGGAGCTGGCCGCCGCGGCGGCCGGAACGCTGCGGGTTGTCACCGTCGCCCCCGAGCTGCCCGGCGCCGGTGCCGTTGTCGCCGCCGCGCTCGCCGACGGCGTGATCGCCGCGGTCGGCCACACCGACGCGACCTACGACCAGGCCACCGATGCCTTCGCGGCCGGTATGACGCTCACGACGCACCTGTTCAACGGCATGCGGCCGCTGCATCACCGCGAGCCCGGGGCCGCCGGCGCGGCGCTCGACGCCGGGGTCGTCTGCGAGCTCATCAACGACGGTGTGCACGTGCACCCGGCGCTGCTGCGGTTCGTCGCCGCCCAGCCGGACCGGCTGGTGCTGGTCACCGACGCCGTCGACGCTGCCGGGGTGGGCGACGGGGACTACCGGCTCGGCGGCCAGCCGGTCCGGGTCCGCGGCGGCGAGGCCCGGCTGGCCGCCGACGGCGCGCTCGCGGGGAGCACCCTGACGATGGACGCCGCGGTGCGCCGTGCCGTCCGGGCCGGCCTGCCGATCGAGACCGCCGTCGCCGCGGCGGCGACGACCCCGGCCCGGGTCCTGGGCCTGCGGGGCAGCTGCGGGGCGATCGAGCCCGGTCTGGCAGCCGACCTGGTGGTGCTCGACGCCGACCTCGCCGTCACCGGCGTCCTGGCGGGCGGGCGGTGGGCGGGCGCGGGGCCGCCCGGCACCGTGAGACGTCCGGCACCGTGAGACGTCCGTGTGACGTCCGATGCCGTGTGACGTCCGTCAGGCCTCCTCCTCGCCGTGGAGGCGGCGGGGGTGATCCAGCGGTGGGCGGAACAGCGCCTCCTGGACCAGGCTCGCGCCGAGGCGGCCGTCGCGGGCGTGGATGGTGCCGGTGTACCAGCCCCGGCCGCCCGCGACCGTGCGCGGCACATGATCCATCAGCACCCATTCGTCCAGGCGGATGTGCCGGTGGAACCAGACGGCGTGGTCCAGGCTGGAACCCGACCGGGCCTGCGCGGTGTGGTACGGCGCGAGGCCCGCGAGCCCGTCCGACAGGTAGGTCAGGACGACCGCGTGGACCAGCGGATCGTCGGGCAGCGGGTCGGTGCACCGGGCCCACAGCCGGATCGGGAAGTCGACGCCGGCCGCGAGCGGTTCGGCGCGCGCCTCGAAGGAGATCGGGCGCGCGAGCACGAACTCGTCGAGGCCCTCGGGAGCCGCCAGCGGTGGCATCGGATCGCTGGTGAGGTCCACCCCCGGCTCCGGTGCCTGGAACGACGCCGACATGTTGAAGATCACCTTGCCGCCCTGTACGGCGACGACCCGGCGGGCGGAGAACGACCGGCCGTCGCGGTCGCGGTCGACCCGGAACACGGTCGGTCGGGACGCGTCGCCCAGGCGCAGGTAGTAGCCGTGCAGGGAGTGCGGCACCCGGCCCTCGGCGACGGTGCGCCCGGCGGCGAGCAGTGCCTGGGCCGCGACCTGGCCGCCGTAGAGCGCGTAGCGGTCGTCGAACACCTGCCGGACCCGGAACAGGTCGCGGTCGATCTCCTCCAGGTCCAGCAGCCCCAGGAGCGTGGACCCGGCCGGATCGACACTCACCGGCCTGATGTCGCTCGCCGGCCTGAAATCGCTGACCGACCTGCTGTCGGCTGTTGGTCGCATGCTCCGCCCTCGCCCTCCGCCGCGGGTCCGGGTCGCCCCGACCCGGACCCGTGCCCGCCCGCGCTCCCGGTCCCGCCGGGCCCCGGCGCGGCGGGACTGCCCTGATCGCGGCGCTGTGCCCGCCGCAGATCCGGGATACTGCATTGCTCGGCCCGGCACCCCGTGGTGTGCCCCAGCACACCTTTCGCCAGCTGTCCCGCCAACGTCCCGTCAGACGTCCCGGTGGTGTTGCGTCAGACGTCCCGGTGGGTGTCGTCGCGGCGGGTGTCGCCGTGCGGGGAGAACCAGGCGTCCGGTGACCAGCCGCCGTCATCGGGCTGTCGTTCGCCGAGAGTGGGCAGGTGATGGCCGGCGGATCCGTCCACGGTGTCGGCCGGGTCGTGGGCGCCGTCGGGGTCCGGGTGCGGGCCCGGTGACGCCGGCGGCGGGGGTGAGGCAGGCGTGGTGGTGGCCGGGGGCCCGTAGCCGTCCGGATCGAACAGCCCGTCCTCCGCGCGGCCGTAGGTGCTGGCGGAGAAGAGGGCCTTCGGTGCACCGGTGCGGGGGTCGGCCGGGGTTGTCCGGGGCGGTCCGAGGTCGGGCCGCACCGGCGCCGCGTCGGGCCGCACGGGAACCCCCAGCCGTCCCGACGTCACCGGAAGCACGGCCGGGAAGACCCCACGGGGGACGGTCAGGGCGTCCGCGGGCTCGCCCGCCGCCTCCCCGCCGGCCTCGCGCAGGCCGAGGCGTTCGTGCACCACGCGCAGCGGCCCGGGCGCCCACCAGTTGTAGCGGCCCGCCAGGGCCATGAACGCGGGCACCAGCACGGCGCGGACCACGGTGACGTCGAGCAGCACAGCCAGCGCCAGGCCCACCCCGATCATCTTGATGAGGCTGATGCCGGACGTCGCCACCCCGACCATGACCACGATCAGGGCGAGCGCGGCGCAGGTCAGCAGCGGGCCGGTCGCCGCGAGCCCGCGGGCGACGGCACGGCGGTTGCCGGACCCGCGCAGGTGCTCCTCCCGGATGCGGGCGAGCAGGAAGATCTCGTAGTCCATGCTGAGTCCGAAGGCGATGCAGAACATCAGCACCGGGCTGGTCAGCTCGACCGTCCCGGAGACCTGGAAGTGCCCGACCAGGTTCTGCAGGTGCCCGTTCTGGAAGACGAACACCATCACGCCCATCACCGCGGCCAGGTTGAGCGCGTTGAGCACCAGCGCCTTGAGCGGCAGCAGGATGCTGCCGGTGAACAGGAACAGCAGGACGAACGTGGCTGTCACCACGACGGCGATCGCCCCCGGCAGGCCGCGCAGGACGGTGTCACGGGTCTCCACCAGATGCGGCGCCAGCCCACCGATCTCGACCGGGTACGGGGCGGGGATGTCGCGCACCAGGTTCACCGTGCGCTGGGTCGCGCTCGAGATCGGGTCGGGTTCGGTCGGCCACAGCGACAGCCAGGCGCCGCCGTGGGTCCCGACGAACTGCTGGCCGGCCTCGGCGGACACGGCGGCGACGAGCGCGCCGTCGGTGTAGCTGCCGGCCACGGTGTCCACCCGCGCCATTCCGGGCACGCGCGACAGCCGGGCGGCGTACCCGCCGAGCTCGGCGACCACCGCGGGCTCCCGGGCGTCCACCCCGGGCACCACGACGGGGATCTGGCAGGGCAGGCAGACGGTGAAGTCGTCGCGCATGGCGTCGTTCACCAGATGCGAGTCCGCGGTGGTCGGCAGCACGGTGTCGTCGGCGAGGGCGACGCGCAGGTTGCCCAGCGGCAGCGCCAGCAGCACCATCAGCGCGACCGCGGCCCCGCCGAACAGCACCGGATGGGCCATCACCCGCCGTGCCAGGCCCATCCACGCCGCTCCCGGCTCGCGCCGCCACGCCGGCCGCCGGCCCGCCGGCTGCCTGTCTGACGTCCGCTGGTCCGCTGTGCGCCGGTCTGCTGTGCGCCGGTCCGACGTGCGCGGGCGTGCCGGGCCCCGGCGTGGTGACCACCGGCGGCCGCGCTCGACCCGCTCGCCCAGCAGTATGACCGCCGCCGGCAGCACCAGCAGCGCCGCCAGCTCCGAGGTGATCACCACCGCGATACCCGCGTAGGCGTAGGAACGCAGGTAGGGGAGCGGGAACAGCAACGCGCCGGTCAGCGACAGCGCGACCGTCAGGCCGGAGAACAGCACCGTGCGACCCGCGGTGCGCAGGCTGGTGCGCAGCGCGACGGGAGCCGGCGCACCGCCGGTCCGTTCCTCCCGGAACCGGCGCAGCAGGAAGAGGCAGTAGTCCACGGCGAGGGCGAAGCCGAGCGCCGTCGTCAGGTTGAGCGAGAACACCGAGATGTGCGTGATCTCGGAGAGCAGGCGCAGCAGCGCGAGACTCGCGATGACCGCGGTGCCGCCGACGACGATCGGCAGCAGCGCCGCGGCCACACCCCCGAACGCGAACAGCAGCACGACGAACACCAGCGGCGCGGTGACCAGCTCGGCCCGTTCGAGGTCGGAGCGGCTCTGCTCGGTGACGTCGCGCATGACCGCCGGTGCGCCACCGAAGCGCACCATGACTCCCGGGCCGTCGTGGGCGTACCGGTCGTGCAGCGCCTCGATGTGCCGGGCGATGGCGTCCTCGGTGCCGGTGAGCCGGAAGAGCACGAGACCGCTGCGGCCGTCCTCGGAGCGCAGCAGGCCCGCGGTGGGCTCCTGGGACCAGTAGGAGACGATTCCACTGACACCCGGTTCGCGGCGCAGCTCCCCGGTGACGTGCTCGCCGAGGCGGCGTGCGGTGGGCCCGTCGATGGTGCCCGGCGCGGTGACCATGATGGCGACGTTGGGCGGCGCGCCGGGGAACTCGGCGTCGAGCATCGCCTCGGCGCGGGTGGCCGAGTCGCCGGCCGCGTAGAAGCCGCCGGTGGCGAGCCGGTCGAAGACCCCGCCGGCCCAGGGGAGCAGGCAGGCGATGACCAGCCCGGTGATGGTCAGCACCCGGCCCGGGCGATTGATCGCGATCCGGGCCAGCAGCGCGAACAGCCCGCCGCGACCGCCGGCGGGGATGCTGGCCGGCCCCGGCGAACCACCCGTGCCGCCGTGCCGGCCCGAGTTCCCGGAGCTGCCGTAGTTCCCGGCGTTTCCGGCGCTGCCGGCGCTGGGGGTGTTTCCCGGGTTTCCCCGGTTTCCGCTGTTGCGCGGGTTACCCATACCGCCCGCGCTTCCCGCGCCACCGGTGTTACCGGTGTTACCGGTGTTACCGGGATGTCCCGGCACGCGGCTCGCCTGCTCGTCGGCGGGAGCGACCGCGCTCGCCCGCACCAGCCGAGCCCGGGCCGGGGGGAGCGCTGCTGGCCCTTTCGGGCGGATTTCTGGCGGTGCCGGCAGAAGGCGGTTGGTGGGCGGTGGCATCGCGCGTGGGGTCAGTGGCGGCGACGACACCGTCGCCGACGCGGCCACGGTTCCCGCGTGGGCGGGTGACCGGTGGCTGTCGGGGCGCCCCGTCGAGCCCCTGAACCGCCGCGTGACTTCGACGGGAAATGACATGCCTTCAACGTAGAAGTGCGAAAGATTGGGTGATACCCCCGTAGAGGGGTACCAAAGTCGTGAATACCTCTTTAATGTTCACGCCGATGGCGCCAGTACCCCGATGACGTCGTGAGTCACGCCAGTCGGGTATCCGGAGGAGGGGGAGTTCGTCGTGACAGACAAGTTCGAACGGCACAACAACGGCGGATCGCCATCGCAGCGGGAGAGGTGCCCCCGGCCGCAGTACGGGGCACAGCCACGCGGGGGTGGACCGGCCGAGTCGGCGGGTCGTCCGGAGGGTTCCGAGCGGGCCGGCGGGCCTGCGGGCCCAGCCGCCGGCGGCGGGCGTTCCGGGGGCGAATCGTCCCGTGGCGGGGCGGGATCGGCGCCGCCACCAGGGCAGGAGCAGTCCGGGGCGGCCGAGACCGGCGGCGGTGCCTCGCCGGCGTCCACCGGCCCGCTGGCGCTGCCCGCGCCGGGCGCGGCCGCGACCAGCCCCCGGCGGGCACCGGTCGGGCGCACCTTCTGCCCCAGGCCGACACATCGGCGGTGATATCCGTCCCGGGACGGCGCGCATTCGGTCCCGGGCTGCACGGGAACTTTCGACCACGCGAATCCGCCGACGGGGTGCGGGCGATCTCCACGCCCGCACCCCGTCGGTATTTTCGGATGTTTCCTGCGCCGCCCGCGCGGGTGCCGGCCGGCACGGCCGGGAAAGCTCGGGCGAGCGCCGCCGGAGAAGCCTGAGGCTGGTCCGGCGCCGGTACTCACGGCAGCAGGCTGGAGCGGCGCGCGACATTCACCGCCGCGGTGCGGTTGTGCACACCGAGCTTGTTCATGATGCTGCGCAGATACGCCTTCACCGTCTCCGGGCTGACCGCGAGCCGGCGGGCCGTCTCGGCGTTGGACATACCCTCCGCGACGAGCCGCAGGACGTCGAGCTCACGCGGGGACAGCCCGAACGGCTGGGCGCGGGTCGGCGGCGCGGTGTCGGGGAACAGGTCCTCCAACAGGTCGCGTACCGCGATGATCCGCTCCCGCAGCGCCTGGTCGCTGGTCTGGTAGGTCAGCTCCTCCAGCTCGGAGTCGACCCGGCACAGCACCCGCAGCCGGGACGCGCCCGGGGTGGCCGCGGCGCCGTCCGCCCGGGCGGTCGTCGTGCGATCGGCCAGCATGGCCTCGAACCGGCGGGCGACACCGAGCGCGGTCTCCACCGCGGCCGGCGGCACCGGATTGTCGGCCCGCACCCCGCAGTACAGCACCGCGTGCACGATGCCGCCGGCGCGCACCGGTACGGCGACCACCGAGGAGATGTCCTCACCCAGGACAGCCCAGTCGCGCTGGTCCTCGGTGTAGCGCGGGCGGGTGCCCGCGTCGATCACGACGGGCCGGCCCAGGGCCACCACCCGTCCGCCCACGCCGTGGCCCGGCGGCAGGGACATTCCGCGCAACGCGTTCGTGCGGTTCCCGTCGAGCGCGCTGATGGTCAGGTAGCGCGAGCGGGGGTCGACCGATCCGCCATAGGCCAGATCGGCGCCGGTACGGGCGCGCAGCCGGGTGACGGCCCGAGGCAGCATCGCCTCGACCGAGCAGCCATCGGTAGTGCCCGATGTCATCGTCTTCCTCTCGTCCGGGGGTCTCGCGGACTAAGAACGAACAAAACTCCGAAACGGCAAATGGTGCCGCCGGCCCGCCCGATTTCCGCGGTCTGAAGACGACCGAAGACAAGGCGGGGCAGCGAAACCGGCGTCGTGCCGTGCGGTGTCCACGCAGCCGGGTCGGCGTGGCCCTTTACGGCAGACAAATCTCCTTGCCGGGAATTGAGACTAGCAAGGGGATCTTCGTCCCGGCAATCCGCGCATTGTGCACCGTGGTGCCGAACGCGGGCAGTGAGGGTTGTGATCGGCCGCGGGTGTAGGGGGTGGCCCGGTGGCGCTGACCCGTGGTGACCCGGCGGGTGGGGGTGGCGCCGGAGGCGGTGGCCGGCCGGTGGTGGATCGCCGGATCGGGCCGCGCCCGGTCGCCGTGGCTTCCCGGTGGGCCGGGAAGCCGATGATCGGACGTTCGTCCTCCGTTGATATTGATCCGCTCCCCTGTCGGCCGATGGCCGTTCTTGCGGGTCGAGCGGTTGTCAGTTGTGTTTCCGATGATCGAAGTGTGGGAATGTGCGCCGGTGCGGTTGGGTAAAAACCGGTTCGGTGGGTCCAGGGTCGGGGCTGTGCCGACGTTGCCGTCGTCACCCCTGGTCGTGGGTGGGCGCCGGTGGGCGATCGTCGGTGCGATCCGTCGGCCGAGGCGGGCGAGGGTGTGCCGGCCTGCCGGTCGGCCGGTCCGTTCCGCTCGGTCACCGCGCCACCTCACAGGGCATCCACACCGAATGCGTGACCTACGCGGGAGGGCTGGAACAAAAGTGCCGGTTATCGACTGGTCGAAACGGGCGTGAACACTTCGGTGCCATGCCCGTTTTGCCTTTTGTCGAGATGGGGGTGCGCTGCCCCCGTGGGTTCACGGACCCCGCGGGGCCCGCGGGGTCCGCGCACCCGAAGGTCTACAACTGGTCGACCGCCGTCACGCGCACGACGGCCGTTCCCGCCTCGTCGGAGGCGGCGAGATCCACCTCGGCGCTGATTCCCCAGTCGTGGTCGCCGGCCGGGTCGTCGAAGATCTGGCGAACCGTCCAGCGGTCGGCGGCGGTGGTGACGAGCAGCAGGCCCGGGCCACGCGCGTCCGGCCCCGTGCCGATCTCGTCGTGCTCGGAGTAGTAGCCCTCCAACGCCTCCTGCCAGGCGTCGGCGTCGAAACCGGCGGCGGCGTCGAGCTCGCCGAGCAGGTCGTGGCGGCGCAACGCGGCCAGCTCCACCCGGCGGAACAGCGCGTTGCGCACCAGCACCCGAAACGCACGGAGGTTCGCCGTGACCGCCGTGGTGCGCTCCACCAGCGCGATCGCCGCGCCGGCGGAGGCGTCGGGGGCGGCGGTCGGATCGCGCAGCGCCTCCCACTCGTCGAGCAGGCTGGAGTCGACCTGGCGCACCAGCTCCCCGAGCCACTCGGTCAGGTCACCGAGCTCCTCGGTGCGGGCCTCCTCGGGCACCGTCTGGCGCAGCGCCTTGAACGCGTCCGCCAGATAGCGCAGCAGCAGCCCCTCGGAGCGGGCCAGACCGTAGAAGTCGACGTACTCCGCGAAGGTCATCGCCCGCTCGAAGATGTCCCGGGCGACCGACTTCGGTGCCAGCTCGTAGTCGTCCACCCACGGGTGCCCGCGCCGGTAGGTGGCCAGCGCGGCGTGCAGCAGCTCGTCCAGGGGCTTCGGCCAGGTGACCTCGTCGAGCAGCTCCATGCGCCGGTCGTAGTCCACGCCCTCGGCCTTCATCGCGGCCACCGCCTCACCGCGGGCCCGGAACTGCTGGGCCGACAGGACCTGACGCGGGTTGTCCAGCGTCGACTCGAGCAGGCTCAGGACGTCGAGGGCGTAGCCGGGGGAGTCGCGGTCGAGCAGCTCGATCGCGGCCAGCGCGAACGGTGACAGCGGCTGGTTGAGCGCGAAGTCCAGCTGCAGGTCGCCGGTGAGCCGAACCGTGCGGCCGGTCTCGTCCGGCGTGTCGAGCTTCTCCACCACCCCGGCGGCGAGCAGCGCCCGGTAGATCGCGATCGCGCGGTGGATGTGCCGGCGCTGCGCCGGGCGCGGCTCGTGGTTGTCGGTGAGCAGATGGCGCATGGCGGTGAACGCGTCACCCGGCCGGCTGACCACGTTGAGCAGCATCGAGTGGCTGACGGCGAACTGGGAGACCAGCGGCTCCGGCTCGGCGGCGACGAGCCGGTCGAAGGTCGGCACGCCCCAGGAGACGAACCCCTCCGGTGGCTTGCGCCGCACGACCTTGCGCCGCTTCTTCGGGTCCTCACCGGCCTTCGCGAGCGCCTTCTCGTTCTCCACCACATGCTCGGGTGCCTGCACGACGACGTTGCCGACCGTGTCGAAACCGGCCCGTCCGGCCCGCCCGGCGATCTGGTGGAACTCCCGCGCGGTCAGGATCCGGGTGCGGGTGCCGTCGTACTTCGACAGCGCGGTGAACACCACGGTCCGGATCGGGACGTTGATGCCGACCCCGAGGGTGTCCGTCCCACAGATGACCTTGAGCAGCCCCGCCTGCGCGAGCAGCTCGACGAGCCGGCGGTACTTCGGCAGCATCCCGGCGTGGTGCACGCCGATACCGTGCCGGACCAGGCGGGACAGCGTCCTGCCGAACCCGGAGGCGAACCGGAACCCGCCGATCATCTGCGCGATCGCGTCCTTCTCGGCGCGGGTCGACACGTTGATGCTCATCAGCGACTGGGCCCGTTCCAGCGCCGAGGCCTGGGTGAAGTGCACGACGTAGACCGGGGCCTGCCGGGTCTCGAGCAGCTCCTCGATCGTCTCGTGCAGCGGCGTGGTGACATACCGGTGGAACAGCGGGACGGGCCGCTGCGCCGAGCGCACGACCGCCGTCGGTCGGCCGGTGCGCCGGGTCAGGTCCTCCTCGAACCTGGTGACGTCGCCCAGCGTCGCCGACATGAGCAGGAACTGGGTGTTCGGCAGCTCGATCAGCGGCACCTGCCAGGCCCAGCCCCGGTCGGGGTCGGCGTAGTAGTGGAACTCGTCCATGACGACCTGACCCACATCCGCCTCCGCGCCGTCGCGCAGGGCGATGTTCGCCAGGATCTCGGCGGTGCAGCAGATGATCGGCGCGGTCTCGTTGACCGAGGCGTCGCCGGTCATCATGCCGACGCTGGCGGCGCCGAACACCGCGCACAGCGCGAAGAACTTCTCCGACACCAGCGCCTTGATCGGCGCTGTGTAGAAGGTGCGCCGGCCCCAGCCGAGCGCGGCGAAGTGCGCGCCGGTCGCCACCAGGCTCTTCCCGCTGCCGGTCGGCGTCGCCAGGATGACGTTCGAGCCGCTGACCACCTCGATGAGCGCCTCGGTCTGCGCCGGGTAGAGGGTCAGGCCCTGGTCAGCCACCCAGGCACCGAACGCGTCGAACAGCGCGTCCGCGTCCGCGGGTGTGTCGGCATCGCGACCGGCCGGCAGCCGCGAGGTCAGCGTCGTGACCGTCGATTCTGTGGCGGGCGAGGTGCTGGCGGGCGGGTCGCTCGCGGGCGAGGCGGCGGGCGAGACGGCGACGGGTGGCTGGCTGTGCTGCGTCATGGTGCTCTCGATCGTGCCGTACGGACCGGCTGGCCGGGGCGGCGGCGTGCCTGCCGGCGCTGGACGGGTTGGCTGTGACGGAGTCGTCACGCTCGTCCCATCTACGGGCGGAGGTCCCCGGCGACCAGGGTCTGTGTCCCGGTGTGTACCGTCCGTTGGTCCCGGCGTGAGATTGCCGCCCCACCTACCGGCATCCGGCGACAGGCCGCTATGTCCTGTTTGCGGTTAGCGTCTGCGAGGTGGATGAGCTCCCTCTGCTCGTCGGGTCGGGTGACATCGCCCGCGCGCTGGGCGTGACCCGACAGGCTGTCGATCACCGTTTGCGCAGTGATCCGGCGGCGCCCGCGGCCGCGGGGGTCGTGAACCGGACCTCTGCCTGGAACGGGACCCGGATCTGGTGGCGTGAGGATGTCGACCGGTGGCTGAACCTGGAGCCCGACCGGTGGCATCGCCTGCTCGCCTCGACCGTGCGGGGCGGGTGATCGGCGGTGGGCTGACCGTCCGGCCGCCGGTGCGTCCACCCGGCACAAGATAGTCAACGGCGTTGACGCCGTCGTGCGTCAATAGATGATCTTTAATTTTCCTCTCCGTCCCGGGACGCGGCCCCGGTGCCCCGCCCCGGGACGGACCGATCCATGCGGGCGCGACGACCTTCCGGAGCCCGCAGGGTCGAGGTCGGGTGGACGCGAACCGGTCCGCACGGCCGCCTACCGGCGATCCCACACCGCGAGCGCCCCCCAGTTCCCCGCAAAACCGGCTCCGTTTCGCCTGGTGGCCCGCAAGGAAGAAGGATTTTGGTCGTTCGGGCGACCAAAATCCTCCGCTCTTGCCACTCGCCGGCCGGGGCCGCCGGTGGCGGTCAGCCGCGGGGCCGCAGCCGGTCCAGCACCGCCGGCAGTTCCTCGACGTGCACCACACCGAGCTGGTTCGTCGGCCGGGTGAGCGCCACGTACAGGTCGCCGGCTCCCCGCGGGGACTCGGCGAGGATCCGTTCGGGCTCCACCACGATGACGGCGTCGAACTCCAGCCCCTTGGCCTCCCGTACGGTGAGCACCACCACCGGGTCCTCCGCGGCGGAGTCCTCACCGGCTGTCCCTGCCGTGCCTGCGGCGTCTGCGCGTGTCGTACCTGTTTCCGCGGTGCCCGGGTCGCCGGAGGCCGCCGGGCCGGCCGCGGCGGAGCCCACCAACCCGGCCAGCTGCTCCCGTCGCGAGGTCGGGACGATCACCGCCAGGCGCCCCCCGCCGCACGCGGCGTGCTCGTCAGCCACCAGCCGGGCCAGCCGCGGCTCCAGATCGGCCTCGGGGACCGCGAGGCGCCAGGGGACGTGCCCGGAGCGGCGCACCGATCGCGGCGCGCGCAACCCACGCCCCTGCATGGCCAGGACGTCGCCGGCCACCGCCATGATCTCCGCGCCGGTGCGGTAGTTCACCGTGAGCCGCTCCAGCACGAAACGCGTGCCGACGTAGGGGGCGAGCACCCGCGCCCACGAGGACGTCCCGGCCGCGTCGCCGGTCTGGGCGACGTCCCCGACGATCGTCATCGACCGGCTGGGGCAGCGCCGCATCACCATCCGCCAGGCCATCGCGGACAGCTCCTGCGCCTCGTCGACGATGACGTGCCCGAACGTCCAGCCACGGTCGGCGGCGGCGCGCTCGGCGGTGCTGCGGGTGTCGATCTCGGCGTGGCGTTCGCCGAAGCGGTCGGCGTCGATCAGGTCGGTGGCCATCAGGACCTCGCCGTCGGGGTCCTCGGTGTCCCCGCGGGAGAGGATGTCGAGGACCCCGCCGGCGTACTCGGCCCGTTCGCGCCGTTCCAGCTGTTCGGCCACCGCGGCGTCGATCGCCAGCCGGGGGTCGTCGCCGAGCAGCTCGGCGGCCTCGTCGAGCAGCGGGGCGTCCGCCGGCGTCCAGCCGCCGCCCGGCTCGCGGCGCAGGGCCGCCCGCTCGGCGGCGGTCAGGTCCGGCGCGGCACGGCGCAGCGCGTCGTCGTCGGCGAACAGGTCGGTGAGCAGGTCCTGCGGGGTGAGCAGCGGCCACAGGCCGTCGATCGCAGCGGCCAGGCGCGGGTCGGAGCTCAGGTCGCGGCGCAGGTCGGCGAGGTCGGCGGCGTCGAGGACCGGCTGGCTGGCCGCCGCGGTCGCCGCCGCCCGGGCCGCGCTCGCCCAGTCGGCGTCGTTGGCCTCGCTGTCGTCGAGGTTGTCACGGGCGGCGTCGGTGTCCGGCCAGAGCATGAAGTCGTCGACGAAGTCCGGTATGTCGACCTCGTCGATGGATGTCTCGTACCGGTCGGCGATCTGGCGGGTCAGCGCGGCGATCACTTCGCGGACGAAAACCGGCCGGGCCAGGTTGTGCGGCCGCCCGGTGAGCCGGGCCGCGGCGCGGGCCGGGACGACGATCGTCTCGTCGAGGCGGGCGACCCCGTCCGCGACGGTGATCTCCAGCGGGATGTCGGGCAGGCGCTGGCGGTCGCGCACCGCCGCGGTCAGGACGTCCACCATCGCCGACCGGCCCTTGACCGCCGCGGCGAGCGTGCTCTCGGGCTGCCGGCCGCGGATCCCGGGGAACAGGTCGCCGATCGTCGACAGCAGCACCCCGGTCTCGCCGAGCGAGGGCAGCACGTGCTCGATGTAGCGCAGGAACGCCGGGTTCGGACCGATGATCAGCACTCCGCGGCGGGCGAGATGCTCGCGGCGGGAGTAGAGCAGGAACGCGGCCCGGTGCAGCGCGACCGTGGTCTTCCCGGTGCCCGGGCCGCCGTCCACGACGAGGATTCCGTCCTGGTCGGAGCGGATGATGCGGTCCTGCTCCGACTGGATGGTCGCGACGATGTCCCGCATCCGGCCGGTGCGGTGCGCGGCGAGGGTGTTCAGCAGCGCGGCCTCGCCGACCAGGGTGCCGCGGGCCACCTCCCCGGACGGGGTCTGTGCGGTCGCGGGGGACGCGGGGGACGCGGCCACGGTGGCCCAGGCCGCCTCCCTGTCCTCGGCCGCCTCCTCGGCTGTGTCCTCGGTGTCCTCGGCGGCGCCCAGGCCGTCGAGGGTGAGCAGACCCAGGACACCGTCGCCGAGCGCGCCGGTGTCGAGGGTCTCGTCGTCGAGGTGGGTCACCCGGCGCCCGACCGTGCGGATGTGGCGCCGGCGGGCGACACCCAGCGGCGTCGCGCCGGTGGCCAGGTAGAACGGGCGCGCGGCCGGCGCGCGCCAGTCGATGAGCAGCGGGTCGTAGTCGGCGTCGGGATCGAGCAGGCCCATCCGGCCGATGTAGCGCCGCTCGCCGTCGGCCAGGTCGAGCCGGCCGAACATCAGCCGGTCGCGGACGGCGTCGACCCGGGTGAGCTGGTCGGCGTGGCGGGCGGCGACCGCGTCGCGGTCGGCCCGGGCGCCGGGCTCGGGATCGTCACGCAGGAGCGCCTCGGCCAGTCCGGCCGCGGCTGTGGCGCGCAGGCCGTCGAGCCGTTCGTGCAGCATGGTCAGGTAGCGTTGTTCCAGGGCCCGCTCGTCATCCGCATCCGCCTTCTGGTCCACCCGGGTCTCGTTGTGGTTCACCCGGGGCTCGTCGCGGGGTTCGAGTGAGTCGGCCGACCTGGCCGGCACCGTTTCCTTTGACAACCCCAGCCCTCTCCGGTTACTATCCCGCGTGGCGCGTTCTTTTTCGTGCGCCCGCGTCCCGGCTCTCAGCTTAGCCCAGGGTCGTTCTTTTCCCGTAGCCACACCCCGCGCAGGCAGGCCGCCGCACGGCCACGCGCGGGCTGGTCCACCAGCAGTGGTCTCCGGACGGCGGTTTTCTCAGCGCACGAGGCGGCTCAGCGCACGAGGCGGCGCAGTGCGGCGCGGGCGATCGGAGCGTAGGCGCGGATCGCCAGCGCGGGCGCGGTGATCCGCAGCCACGCCGAGGTCCCGCCGTCCAGGCAGGCGTCCACGCCGTGGTCGAGTTCGAGCCGCAGCGGGCCGACTCCCACCTGCCAGCTCCAGGTGCGGTCCGTCTCGTCGACCGCGGTGATGACGAACCGGGCCGTCGGCGGGAAGAGCCCGCGGATCCGGCCGCGCAGCCCGGGGAAGATCCGGACCTCGGTGGCCGGCGCCCTGCGGGCGCCCGGCCAGCCCGGGGGAGAGGGAGTGCCGCCGGCGCCGGAGCCCACCGGCACGGCCGCCTGGCGCCGTACGCCGACGGGGACGTCCGCCAGCGTGACGGCGTGGATCTGCGGCGCCCAGGTAGGCCAGGCCGCCGGCACGGCATACCGCTCCCAGCACACCTGCGGCGGCGCCGGCCCGGACGCGTCCAGGAAAACCACGCTCACACCTGCCCACGGTAGGCCGGGTGCGCCCGAACTTCATCCGGCGCCCGCACCCTGCGCATCCACCTGTGGACGTAACGTCGGCATCGCCGTCGAGGTGGTAGCCAGCACGGCTGTGCCCGGCGTGGTCAGCAGCCGAAGGTGTCAGCAGCCGAAGGCGATGGCGGTCACCAGCAGACCGCGGCCGACGACCCACCGCCCGGTGAACCCGGTCAGTTCCTCGCCGGTGGGCAGCGTCGGGCCCGCGACCAGCAGCCTGGCCTGGAACCCGCCCCGCGCCACCAGGCCATCGCCGCCGGCCCCGAAGCCCGGGTCGTCGTCGTGGTCGCCGTCGACGGTGAGGGTCAGGTCGGCGTCACCGAAACCCAGCCATCGGCGGGCGAGGGGGAACCAGGCCTTGTAGACCGATTCCTTGGCGCTGAACAGCAGCCGGTCCCAGGCGACCGCCGGATGTGCCCGCCCCAGCTCGGTGAGTCGGTCCCGTTCGTCGGGCAGCGAGATCTCCCGCAGCACACCGCCCGGGGTCGCCTCGTTCGGCTCGGCGTCGATACCCACGCTGACCGCCCGGCCCGCGACCGTCCGCGCCACGACCGCGGCCCGGTATCCGGCGGTGTGGGTGATGCTGCCGACCACCCCGTCGGGCCACCGCGGTTCGCGGTGCTCACCGGGAAGGATCGGCACCGCGGCCTCTCCCAGCGCCCGCAGCGCCCGGTGCGCGCAAATCCGCCCGGTGGTGAACTCGCGCCGTCGCTTGTCGACGGCGCGGGTCAGGACGGCCGCCTCCGCCGGGAACAGCGCCGCGTCCGGGTCGCCCCCGAAGTCGTCGTCGTACTTCTCCACCGCGGCGAGCGCGGGGTCGCCGGGGCCGGCTGAATCCGCCGACGGCCCGGGCGCCGGCAGGACCGCGCCCAGCAGCACCGCCCCCCCGGCGATGGCGGCGGCGGGGGGGACGGCGCCACTTCCCCGATCACGACGGCCTGTGGACGGCATGGGCGCACGACTCCTCTGCTGCACTGGGCGTCACCGGTGGCTCCACGTCGCCGGTGGTGGCTTCCGCTGGTGGCTTCTGTGACACCTGTGGCTCTTGCGACACCTGCGGGCAACATCATGCCCCTGCTGGGAGAGGGTGAGGGCATGGACGGTTCGGACCTCGTCGCGCGTGACCGTGCGGTCGTCTGGCATCCCTACGGCTCGGTGCGCGACCATGCGCCGCTGTTCGCCGTCGCGTCCGCCCGCGGCGTGCGGCTGACCCTGACCGACGGCCGT
Source organism: Parafrankia irregularis (assembly GCF_001536285.1). Classification (NCBI taxonomy): domain Bacteria; kingdom Bacillati; phylum Actinomycetota; class Actinomycetes; order Frankiales; family Frankiaceae; genus Parafrankia; species Parafrankia irregularis. The sequence goes on from NZ_FAOZ01000007.1 coordinate 333,793, forward strand.
GAGCTGCTGGACGGAATGTCGTCGTGGTGGGCGGCGATCCACGGCTACCGCCACCCGGTCCTGGACCAGGCCGTGCGCGACCAGCTGGACCGGATGGCCCACGTGATGTTCGGCGGGCTGACGCACGAGCCGGCGGTGGCCCTGGCCGAGCTGCTCGTCCGGATCACCCCCCCGGGCCTGGACCGGGTCTTCTTCTGCGACTCCGGTTCGGTCTCCGTGGAGGTCGCGATCAAGATGGCGTTGCAGTACCAGGCCGGCCGGGGCCGGCCCGAGCGCACCAGGCTGCTCACGATCCGCCGCGGCTACCACGGCGACACCTCCGGCGCGATGTCGGTGTGTGACCCGGACACGGGCATGCACCACCTGTTCACCGGCCTGCTCGCCCAGCACCTGTTCGCCGCCGCCCCGACCAGTGGCTACAGCGACCCGGTGACCGACAGCGACCTCGCCGACGTGGAGCGGCTGCTCGCCGCCCACCGCGGCGAGCTCGCCGCGGTCATCTGCGAACCGGTCGTGCAGGGGGCCGGGGCGATGCGTTTCTACCCGCCCGGCTGGCTCACGCGTGTGCGTGATCTGTGCGACCGCCACCAGGTCCTGCTGATCGCGGACGAGATCGCGACCGGCTTCGGGCGCACCGGCGAGCTGTTCGCCTGCGACCATGCGGGGATCACACCCGACATCATGTGCGTCGGCAAGGCCATGACCGGCGGCTACCTGACCATGGGCGCCACCCTGTGCACCGAGGAGGTCGCCGACGGGGTGTGCGCCTCCGCGGCGGGCGCGTTCATGCATGGCCCGACCTTCATGGGCAATCCGCTGGCGGCGGCCGTCTCCCGGGCGAGCATCGAGCTTCTGCTCTCCTCGCCGTGGCGGGAGCGGGTGCGGGGGGTGCACGACGCGCTGGCCGACGGCCTCGCCGCGGCCGCCGACCTGCCCGGGGTGGCCGAGGTACGCACCCTCGGCGCGATCGGTGTGATCGAGACCCGTGAACCGGTCGACATGGCGGTCATCCAGCCGCTGCTGGTGGAGCTGGGGGTGTGGGTGCGCCCGTTCGGTCGTCTCGTCTACGCGATGCCACCGTTCGTGATGGAGCCCGCCGAGGTGGCCACGCTGGCGGGGGCCATGGTCGAGGCTGTCGCCGCCACCACGAGCACCACGGGCGTCCCGAGTATCACCCGGTAGGCCCTCGCCCCGGCTTCGGCCGGGTCGGCGACTGTGGTCTTCCTGCTCCCGGCCGGGCGCTCGCCCGGGCCGTCCGCGTCGCCGTGCCAGCCGTCGCCGTCGCGGCGACGGCGCAGGTCAGGTGGTTACCGCGGCGGCCCGCCGGGGCCCGACGCGGTGCCAGGCCGCCGCCCTGCGTCCGCCCGCTGCATATCCGACATCGGGGAACTAGTTGCGGATGCCCGAAGAGCCTTCATACCCTTCGTTCACGGGGTTTCACTGTGTGTAGCGGTCGGCGTGTCGTTGTCGGGTTCCGGAGGGCCCGGACCCGGGGAAGGGGGCGGCACCATCGCCGGCCTGGTCGACGAATGCCCTGAGTGATCTGGATATCGCCGGCAGGCGGGGTGCCGCGGGCGGTGAACGAGAGGGGCCGGGTGCGGATGCCGTTACGACAGATGTCACGACAGATGTCAGGGGGGCCGGGGGCCGGGTACGCCCCTGCGGGCCTGCGGGCCGTGGTGAACGCGGCCCGCCGCGGATGGCGTCGTGGCCGCCTGCCCGCGGGGGCCCCGATCGATCCGCCGCGGGTGTGCGGCCCGCTGGAACCGGCACCATCGCCCGGTGGGCCCGCCGGGCACCCGGCCACCGACCCCACCCTGTGGCCCGCCGAACCACTGCCGCTGGCCGCGGTGGCCCGCTGCCCGGTTCCGGCCGGAGCGCCCTGCCACACCGCGCCCTGCCACACAGCACCGGTAACGACCGCACCGGTCACCACCGCGCCATCCGGCGCAGAGCCGGGCGCGCTGCCCGGCTCGTCTCCCGGCCCACCGTGCCCATCCGCCGGCCCACCGCACAGCGACACGGGGCTGGGCGCATCACTGTTCCTGCGCGCCCGGCCCACCGATCCCGCCCTGGAGCACATCCGCCGCGGCAGCCGCTGCGGGGCACCGGCCCCCCTGCTCCAGGCACTGGTGGTGGATGCCCTGTTCGGGCTCAGCGTTGCCCTGCTCCTCGCCGACGGCGTCATGGGCGCGGGCACAGCGCGGGCCACCGAGCTCGCGACCTTCGCCACCTTCACGGGGCTGGCCGTCCTCACCAGCCTGTTCGGTGCCAGTCCGTTCGGTGCCAGCCTGGCCGGCGCCCCCGGCTGGGCCGGCAGCGCGCGCGGCGAGGACGGCGAGGACACGATCGAGGCCGGCCGGGACGCCTACCCCGCCATGACCACCACCTGGACGCTGCCGGTGGCCCTGTTGCTACCTCCGCTGTACGCGCTGCTCGCGCACGTGCCGCTGTGGCTGGCGGCCGCACCACGGCGCGCCCGACCGGCCCGCCGTGGGCGGACCGGTGGCGACGGCCCTCCCACCCACAGCCTGTTCCACGACAGTGCCGCGCTCGGGATCGCCGGTGCGGCCGCCGCCCTCGCGCACCGTCTGCTCGACCCCGCCGTCGACCCCGGGTCCGCCGACCGGCTCGCCGGGTCAGCCCGCGGCGTCACGGCACTGTTCGCCGCGGTCACCGTCTACCTGGCCGTCGACCGCCTGCTGCGGCCCCGCCGCTGGGCGGCCGGCCGCGACCACACCGCGACAGTGACCGTCCAGCTCTGCGCGGCGCTCGTCCTGGCGGTCGTGTGGGCGGCTAGCCCGGTGCTGCTGGTGATCGCGGTGCCACCGGTGCTTCTGCTGCGTCGCGGGCTCGCCCATGCCGAGCTGCTGTCCGCCGCGCGCACCGATGCCAAGACCCGGCTGGCGACCCTGGGCTACTGGCGGCAGGTGGCAACGGCCGAGACAGCCCGAAGCCACGAGCTCGGGCGGCCACTGGGGGTGCTGCTGGTCGACATCGACCATTTCAAACAGGTCAACGACCGGCATGGCCACATCGACGGTGACGTGGTGCTGCTCGCCGTCGCCGACGCGCTGCGCCACGCGACCCGGCCGCAGGACCTCGTCGGGCGCTTCGGTGGGGAGGAGTTCGTCGTGCTGCTGGTCGGCGTCGACCTCGCGGCCGCGGCCGCCATCGCCGAACGTGTCCGCGACAGCGTCGCGGCCGTCCGCGTCCACCTCGCCCGCGGCGAGCAGCGGGTCACCGTGTCGGTGGGCGTGGCCAGCGGCGCGCCGGCCTCCCACGACGACCACGGGGTTGTCACCGACCTGCTCGAACGTGCCGACGCGGCCCTCTACCGTGCCAAGCGGGAAGGGCGCGACCGGGTGTGCCTCGCCGCGGCGCCGGTCCCCCGGAAGGCACGGCCCACCACCTGATCCGCGGGCCGGGCGCCTGGCCGATCGAGCGGCCAGACGCCCGGCCCGCAGGCAGAGCAGGTCGGGGGAGGAGGGGGAGTGCGGGTCAGTGGTGCGGTGTCAGGCGCCTGCGGCTCGGACGGTGTTGCGCAGCAGCAGCATGGTCGTGACCGGGCCGACTCCGCCGGGGACCGGGGTGAGCGCGCCGGCGACCGGCGCCACCGCGTCCGCGTCGACGTCCCCGACCAGGCCGGCGTCCGTCCAGTTGGTACCGACGTCGATGACCACCGCGCCCGGGCGGACATGCCCGCTGCCGACCATCTTCGGCCGCCCCACGGCGGCGACGACGACATCCGCCTCGTGCACCACCGTCGTCAGGTCCTTCGTACGCGAGTGACACACCGTGACGGTCGCGTTCTCGGCGAGCAGCAACAGCGCCGCAGGCTTGCCGACCACCGAGCTGCGCCCGATCACGCACACCCGCGCCCCGTCGAGGGGCACCTCGGCCCGGGTGAGGATCTCGAGCACCGCCGCCGCGGTCGCCGGCGCGAACGCGGGCAGGCCCAACGCGAGACGCCCCAGGCTCAGCGGGTTCATCCCGTCGACGTCCTTGCCGACCGGGATCCGCGCCCCGACATCGGCGGCCGTCAGGTCACCCGGCAGGGGGGTCTGCACGATCATCCCGTGCACCGAGGAGTCGGTCGCGAGCTCGTCGACGGTGGCGATGAGCTCGTCGGGATCACCGGACAGCTCATGCACCATGCAGCCGACCCCGAGCTTGGCGGCGCCGCGCTCGATCACCCGCACATAGGACCGCGCCGCCTCGTCGACGGTCGGCAGCACGACCGCCAGGGTCGGGGTGATCCCGGTCGCGACCAGCCGTTCGACGTCGTCGACCACAGTGCGACCGATGTCGGCGGCCATCGACCGCCCGTCCAGCAACCTCATGACCCGATCCGTTCTCCCACGGCGCGCACCACGCTGTCCGCGCCGGCCAGTGACGACAGGTACTTGTCCAGCTCGGCCGCGGTCGCGTCGCGGGTGGCGGCGTCGGTCATCGACGCCAGGTTGATCCGGACGTTGATCGCGGCCGAGTCGAGCGCCGCGCGGGCACTCGCGGCTGCCACGGCGACGTCGGACAGGACGTTCACGTTCGCCCCGTCGAGAATCAGCTGGCACAGGCCGACCACCTCGGCCGCGGCCGCGGCCGTGCGCAGCGGGACGTCCGCCGCACCGATCAGCGCCTGCTGGATCGCCGCGGTGCGGGCCGCCTTGTCCTCGGGGGTGTCCTTGGGCAGCCGGTAGGCGTCGGTGACGGCGGTGAAGGCAACGGCGTCCGCGTCGGCGAGCCTCAGCGCGTCGAGACGCAGCCCGGTGGCCTGGTCACGGGCGGAGATCATGGTCGTCTCGTGCTCGGCGTAGCGCGGCTTGCCGATGGTGAGGTTGGCGACCATGCTCACCAGGGAGGCACCGATGGCTACCTGCAGCGCTGCCGCGGCGCCACCACCGGGCGCGGGCGCCGCGGAGGCGAGTGCCTCGAGGAACCCGTCGAGCGTTTCGTTCGCCATCGTTTCCGACTCCCCGCCTCGATCCGTCTCGCCATCCGTACCCGCCCCGGCGGTGAACCGCCCCGCCCCTGCCAGGGCCCGCGCGGAGGTCCGACCAGCCGCCACCGGCAGGTGACGGAAATGACGTCGGCCGGAGTGCACCGTAGCAAGTGGATCGACGTGCTGGGTGCGAGGAGGGCCGGCACACGCCGGTCCGGCACGATTTTGTGAGGTTCGCCGCGTCTGCTGGCAGATCGTGGTGCGGTGCCGGGAGGTGGCATTCAGCCGGGCGCGGGCAGCGAGCCGAGGATCAGGTCCAGGCCTTCGTTGAACTGGGTGCGTGTGTCGGCCCGCAGGAACGGGACGGCGGCGGCGAGGTCCGGCAGCTGGTGCGCCGGGGGGTTGAACGTCGCCGTCGGGGTGCCGGGCCGACGGTCGCGGGCGACGGCGGCGGCCACCGCGCGCGCCTCGGACAGCACGTGCCCCAGGCAGTAGAACAGCAGCGTCTGGTAGACCGAGGTGGCTGCCTCCGCACTCAGCCCCAGCCCACGCAGCAGGCCGATCGCGTGGTTCGCCCGCTCCCAGTACGCGCGCCCGCCCGGGGGCCGGCGCAGGATCACGGCGGCCATCGTCGGGTGCCGCAGCAGGCAACGGCGCAGCTGGTGCAGGCTCTCCCGCAGATCCGCCCGCGCGTCGCCGGTGGACGGCAGCGGCTCGTCGCCGGCGATCAGGATGTCCGCGAGCGCGTCGAGCAGCTCGTTCTTCGTCCGGAAATGGCGGTAGAAGGCGGTCGGGTCGACCTCGAGGCGGGAGCCCAGGGCCCGCATGCTGAACGCGTCGGCCCCGCCGATCCGGACGATCTCCATCGCCGCGTCGAGCAGAAGCTCCCGGGACAGGGTGCCACGGGGAGTGCGGTGGGGTGGCACGGGTGCGCCGGTGTGCGGCGCGTCCTCCTGAGTGTCCGGTGCTGTCACACGGCTGATCCTAACGACGCCAGCACCGTGGTCAACAACGTTGACAGCCCTGGCCGCCTCTGTTGATCAAGACTTGTCTCTGGATGTCGCGGGGCTCGACGGTAAAAGGCCTGCGTGCCCGAAAAACGGGATGCGTGCGTTGGCGGCGGTTGCGACCATATGGCCCATGATCTGGTCGGTTACTGACGACGCAGGCGATTTCCTGGCCGTGGCAGGCGATTTTCTCCGGACGGCGGCGGCGGAGAACACCGTTGTGCTCACGGTCGCGGCGGACGTCCGCGCGCGGGGTGCCGGTGCCTTCGGCGGAGCCGAGACCCTGTTCGGCTGGTACGGATCCATCGGTGGCCCGGTCAGCGGCGTCTTTCTCCACACCCACGGCAACCCACTGCATCTGGGTGTCATGCCGGTCGAGGCGATCGGTCCGCTGGCCGACAGCCCTGCGCTGGCCGAGCGGACGGTCTCCAGTGTCAACACCGACGAGCGGGCCGCGGCGGCCGTCGTCGCCGCGTGGCGCGACCGGGCCGGGACTTCGCTTCGAGTCCAGGACCGTGAGCGTCTCTACCGGTTGGGAGCGCTGACCCCGCTCGAGCGGCGACCTCCCGGCCGGGCGCGACCGGCGACCGCCGCGGACCGGGATCTCCTCGTGGCCTGGCATCAGGCGTTCAACGACGAGGCAGGCCAGGGCGGCGATTCTTCGGCGCGGGTCGACGACCGGCTCAGCTACGGCGGCCTGTACCTGTGGCACGTCGACGACACGCCCGTCTGCATGGTCGGCCACAGCCGCGTCGTCAGCGGCATGGCGCGGATCGGACCTGTCTACAGCCCGCCCGAGCATCGGCGGCGCGGCTACGCCGGAGCGCTGACCGTCACGGCCAGCCAGGCGACCCGCGACGGGGGAGCCACGACGACTGTTCTGTTCACCGATCTGGCGAACCCGACCAGCAACCGTCTCTACCGGCGGATCGGGTACGTCCCTGTCGCGGACAGGGTGCTCCTCGGCCCGGATCCGCCTACCGCCTGAAACGCACCGGACCCGGGCGCCTGGGGGAGTGGGGAGCCCGGCAGCACCCGGCACGACCGCTCCCCACCAAGATAGTCAACAGTGTTGACGCGCCGTGCTGTGCGAGTTTGATCTTGGGTCGCGAATAAACCAAAACGGAACAAAAACATCCCTCTCCAAAAAGAGATTCTCTGCTTGGTTCAGAAAAGGATCGCCTCGGGAACGGTCACCGTTGGTCGCGTTCCGCGGCCGCGGGCTGCGCCGTCGCCGTGCCGGCCCGGCGACGGCGTTGTCGGTTGGCGATGACATCCGGCCCGATCCCGTCCACCAGCTACTTGACATAACGGGCATTGAGGCGATCAAAGGGGAAGGTGAATCGGCGAGTCGGCACTCGCCTCGCTCCTACGGCAGTTCTCGTGGGGGCCTGGGTGGCGGGAGGCGCAACGGGCGCCCAGACCGTCTCCCCCGAGGCCCGGAACGCCCAGCTGTGTGCCAGACCCGGCTGCCGGGGATGCCGCGCCCGGCGGGCGGCGCGGTGGCGAGGGGTTGCGTCGGGCCCGCCCATGTCGGTTCCCAGGGCAGGCTGCCCGTGTGGTCGGCCCAGACGGCCTGCAGACCGGGGACGGCCGGCCCGTCCGGGTGGCGGTACAGCGAGTTCGCGCCGAGCAGGAGCTGGTCGCTGGCGAACGGAGTGATCGCGCGGAGCTCGACAGTCAGCAGGGGTGCGAGCGTGAGGCGCTGGCCGTCGTGCAGGCGTTCGTGGTGGCGGACCCGCTCCCCGAGCAGGTCGAGGACCCTCGTGGCCTCGTCGTCACGTAGGCCGCTCACGACGAGTTCGGGGTGTCTGTCGAAGGCGAACAGCCCGATCGTGTAGGCGTAGGCCGGTTCGTCGGGCCCGTCGTCGATTACCGGCTGCACGGCCCACCCGCGGGTGCGCAGTATCTGATCGAGCAGCGCATCCTGGCTGCCGACCCAGGCGGTGGTGGCGGGGTCGTTGTCCGCCGCGTAGGCCGCCCAGGTCTCGTCGTCGCAGGAGTCGTCGTCGCGTGGTGGGTGACGGGCAGCCATGGGTTCACCTCGGTCCGTGTTGGTGGGTGAACCGTATGCGGGTGGGATCGGGCGTTTCGGCGGCGAGCCGGCTCCGTGACTGTGGATCTTGGTGGGGTCACGGCGGTTGACGTTCCGACACTGCCGGGGTGCCGGCCGCCGCGGCGGTGTCGCTGTTCAGGCGGATTCGGGTGACCCGGTGGATTCGAGGTCGAGGGCGAGGCTGTTCATGCAGTAGCGCTGGCCGGTGGGGGCCGGCCCGTCGTCGAAGACGTGGCCGAGGTGGGAGTCGCAGCGTGCGCAGCGGACCTCGGTGCGGACCATGCCGTGGCTGGTGTCGTCGACGAGGGTGACGGCGTCGGGTGAGACGGGCTGGTAGAAGCTGGGCCAGCCGGAGCCGGAGTCGTACTTGGTGGCGGAGGTGAACAGCGGTGCGCCGCAGGCTCCGCACTGGTAGGTGCCGTCGGTCTTGTTGTAGGTGTAGGCGCCGCTGAAGGGGGCTTCGGTGGCGGCCTGGCGCAGGATGGCGTAGCGCTCGGGGCCGAGCAGCTCACGCCATTCGCTGTCGGAGCGGACGACTTTGCTGCTGGTCGGGTTGTCGCTCACGGGTTGGGTCCTCTCCTGTGCAGGCGGCGCGCGTTCGGTTCCGGGTGCCGGGTCGGGGCACCGGGGGCCGGCGGGCTGGGTGCGGCCATGTTGTCGTGTGGTCGGCGGTATCGGGTTCGTGCTGGTCGGTTCGTCGTGGTCAACGCGGCGGCTGGCCGGTTTGTTCTTGGGTGCGGTGGCGGTCGCGTTCGGTGGTGAGGGTGGTGGTGGCGAGGGCTGCCCCGCTGCCGGCGGCGAGGGTCATCACGGTGCCGTAGGCGGCTGGGAGCTGGTGGTGGGCGGTGGCGTGGGCGAGGACGGCCGTGTCGGCGGTGTCGCTGAGCAGGCCGGCGACGAGCCAGGGTTGGGTCTTTCCGCCGGTGGTGTGGGCGTGGAGCAGGCCGAGGCCGAGGGCGAGGTCGCGGATGCCGGCGAGGCGTGCGATCCAGGCAATTTTCTCGGCTGTGACACGGTCGACGCCGGCGAGGCGGATGATCGGTACGGGTCTGGTGAGGGCGGTGAGTCCGACGGCGGAGCGTGCGAGGCTGTTCAGCAGGATCTGGGCCCGGTTCGTCACCCGGCGTGTATCCTTTGCGGTCGAGGGAACACGTAGTGTGATCACGATCTCGTTACCTGGCCTTCTGGGGTGGGAACGACTTCGCTTGTTCGTACGTTGGACTCGGTTGAGGTCAACATGCCACGACGCTCTGAGGAGTCATATGGGCGAGCGCATTCTGCGGGGCAGCCGTCTCGGTGCAGTGTCCTACGAGACTGACCGCAGCACGGAGCTTGCCCCGCGGCAGACAGCGTCGTACGACTGCCCCAACGGGCACCAGTTCGCCATGCCGTTCGCCGCCGAGGCCGAAGTGCCGTCGGTGTGGGAGTGCAGGGTGTGCGGGTCGCCTTCGGTGATTGTGGACGGTGAGCGGCCGGAGCCGAAGAAGAGCAAGCCGCCGCGGACGCACTGGGACATGTTGATGGAGCGTCGTACGACGGACGATCTGGAAGAGGTGCTGGCCGAGCGGCTGGCGGTGCTGCGGGGCACTGGCGAGGATCGCCGGTCGGCCTGAGCAAGGCTGCCTTCGGTGCCGGGCGCGGCGCCGTTGGGCTTGGTTGGCGAAGGGGTGACAGCGTTTGGCGCTGTCACCCCTTCGCCATGTCCGTGGCCTGATGGTGCCCCGGTGTGACGGCTGGTCCCCTGGTGGTGGGGGTCGGGGTTTCCGGGGCGTTGCGGGCCCCCGGCCCTGATCCGGGTCAGGACCGGCCGGCGGGGGTGCTGGTTGCGGACGGCCCGGTTTCGGCGGTGCTGTCGGTGGGTGTGGGGGTGCTCGTCGTGGGGGCGGGATCGCCGGGGGGTGCTGGTGCGGGGATCGTGGTGGTGGAGGGTGTGTGTGGGGTGCGTGTGGCGGCGGGTCCGCGGCGGCGGGAGGACAGTGCCCACCAGCCGACGCGCCAGAATCCTTCGGCGACGATCGAGCGGTTCATCTTGGAGGCGCCGCGTTCGCGTTCGACGAAGTCGATGGGGACTTCGATGACGCGGAAGCCGGACTGCCAGGCGCGCCAGGCGAGGTCGACCTGGAAGCAGTAGCCCTGGGAGGCGACGAGGGTGAGGTCGCGGGCGCGCAGTACGTCGGCGCGGTAGGCGCGGAATCCCGCGGTGGCGTCGCGGAGGGGGACGCCGAGGGCCGCGCGGACGTAGGCGTTGGCGCCGCGGGAGAGGACCAGCCGGCTGCGTGGCCAGTTGTGGACGGTGCCGCCGGGGATCCAGCGGGATCCGATGGCGAGGTCGGCGCCGGTGAGGGCGTCGAGCAGGCGGGGTAGCTGTTCGGGCTGGTGGGAGCCGTCGGCGTCCATTTCGACGATGATGTCGTAGCCGTGTTGGAGCGCCCAGGTGAAGCCGGCGATGTAGGCGGAGCCGAGGCCGGATTTGCCGGCGCGGTGCAGGACGTGGATGTGGCTGTCGGCGGCGGCGAGTTCGTCGGCGATGTCGCCGGTGCCGTCGGGGCTGGCGTCGTCGATGACGAGCAGGTCGACCGCGGGGTTCGCCGTGCGCAGGCGGCGGGCGGTGTCCGGCAGGTTGTCCCGTTCGTTGTAGGTCGGGACGCAGACGACGACGCGGGTGGCTTCCACGCCTCTCCTTTTCTGGTCGGTTCCGGTCGGGGTGGTGTCGTGGTCGTGCGGGGTGGTGCGGCGGCTGCGGAGCAGGGCGCCGAGCATGGCGATCACCGCGAGGGCGGTGAGGGCCATCTCCGGGACGATACCGAGCCGGGTGGCGAGGGTGTGTGTGGTGCGTAGCGGAAGCTGCGCGGTCAGTACGCCCGGTTCGTACAGGCCTGTCTGGGACAGGATGGTGCCGTCGGGGGCGATGATGGCGCTTTGGCCGCTGGTGGAGACCTGGACGGTGGCGCGGCCGTGTTCGACGGCGCGCAGGCGGCTCATCGCGAGCTGTTGTTCGCTTTCGCCCTTGCGGCCGAAGGAGGCGTTGTTGGTCTGGATGACGAGGAGTTCGGCGCCGCGGTTGACGTTGTCGCGGACGAGCCCGTCGTAGGCGACTTCGAAGCAGATGACGTCGCCGATGGTGGTGCCGGCGACGGGCAGGGCGCCGTGGCTGGTGCCGGCGAGGAAGTCGTTGGGCATCTCGTCGGCGAAGCGGGTGATGAGTTTTTCCAGCAGGGCCCGGCCGGGGAGGTATTCGGCGAACGGGACGGGGTGGCGTTTGACGTACATGTCGCCGGTGGGGCCGGCGGTGGTCCAGATGAGTCCGGCGTTGCGGACGTGCCGGTCGCCGGGGCCGTCGAGGACGGCGCCGACGAGCAGTGGGGCGCGGGCGACGGTGGCGGCGTGGGTGAGGGCGGTGGCGGCGTCCGGGTCGGTGAGGGGATCGAGGTCGGAGGAGTTCTCGGGCCACAGGACGAGGTCGGGCTGGGGGGTGGTGCCGGCGCGGACGGCGGCGGCGAGGTTCTCGGTGCCCTGGACGTGGTTGGTGGTGACCTGCATGGCTCGGCCGAGGGCGTGGTAGCCGCCTGCTTCGGGGACGTCGCCCTGGATGGCGGCGACCTGCAGGGTGCCGTGTTGGGCCGCGGTGGGTAGGGGGACGGCGAGTCCGGCGAGGGTGAGGGCGCCGGCTGTGGCGGCGGTCGCGGTGAGGGCGAGGGTGGGTCGGCGTGCGCCGTGCGGGGGTGTGGGGTGGCTGGGTGTGGGGTGAGGGTGCCGTCGCCGGGCCCAGGCCGGTGCCTGGGTGTGGAGGTGGATGGCGGTGGTGGCGAGCAGGGCGGCGGTGGCGGCGACGGCGAAGGTGACCAGGGGGGCGCCGCCGAGGGCGGCGAGGCCGGTGTAGGGGCTGTCGGGCTGGCTGAAGGCGAGCCGGCCCCAGGGGAAGCCTCCGAAGGGTGCGCGGCCGCGGAGGGCTTCCTGGGCGACCCAGGCGGCGCCGGTCCACAGCGGGGCGGCGGGTAGCCGCCAGGCGAGGGTGGTCGCGGGGGCGATGACGGCGAGGATGGCGGCTTCGGCGGTGGACAGGACGATCCAGCCGTCGGCGCCGACGAAGGAGACGAAGCGCAGCAGGGGTAGCAGGAAGCCGAGGGAGAACAGCAGGCCGAGTCCGCAGGAGGTGCGGAGGCGGCGGCCGCGGACGGTGAGGGTGAGGACGGCGACGGCGACGGGGGCCAGGGGCCACCAGCCGATGGGGGGGAAGGCGGTGTAGAGCAGCAGGCCGGCGAGGGTGGCCAGGGCGGGCCGGGTGAGGCGGCGCCTGGTGGTGTGTAGGCGGCGCGCGGCGGTGCTGGTGGGCTGCTGGGGTTTCCGGGTGGTCGCCGGGGGTGTGGGGGGCGCGCCTGCCGTGGCCGGGTCGTGCGGGGGTGGTGTGGCGGGCGCGTGGGTCACCGGTCCAGTGTCCGGTACGCGGGCGGGGTCGGGTAGCCCGGGCTGTGTGCTGTCCGTCGTGGGTGGTCGGCTGCGGGTCTGGTTGTGGGTTCGGTTTCAGGCCTGGTGGTGGGTGGTGTAAAGGGTTCGGTGCCCTTCCCTGGCCGCGGTGGTGGCGGTGTCTGGACCACGTTGGGACTACCTGGAGGTTTTCGGGTCGGGGTGGGGTGCTTCCGTGGGTGGGACGTGTGTGGTCGAATCTCGCGGTGCCCCGGTGTCGGGGTGTGCCGCGGGTGTCTGGTCTGGTGCCGTGTGGGCCGGCGGGGGGTGGGGTTCCGGACCGTTCGTTAGACAACGGTGCTGGCGTGGCCGGGTGCGGTGTGCGCGGTGCCGGTCCGAAGGACGGTCCGGATCCCGGCTGCCTGGATGCTGCGAGCTGGTGTGGTTCCCGGTTCGGTGGGCGGGTCAGAGCTGGTCGTGGATGATCTGCCCGCGCAGGACGGTGCGCAGGCAGGTCGGGCGGGTGTGGGCGGCCCAGGCCAGTGGGTCGGTGCCGGGCGGTGGTGGCTTGAGGTCCCAGACGGCGAAGGTCGCGGGGGCGCCGGTGGTGAGCTGACCGGAGCCGTCGGTGTCGGCGCGGGCGGCCTGCCAGCCGCCGCGGGTGGCGGCGCTGAACGCCGCGGCGGGGCTGATCCTGGATGTGGCGATGTGGTGGTGGGTGGCGGCGTGCACGGCGCCCCAGGGGTCGAGCGGGGTCACGGGGCTGTCGGAGGACAGGGCGAGGGTGACACCGGCGGCGGTGAAGGCGGCGAACGGGTTCATCAGTGCGGCTCGGGTGGCGCCGAGGCGGGTGGTGTAGAGCCCGTCGGGGCCGCCGTAGCGGGCGTCGAAGGCGGGTTGGACGCTGGCGACGAGGCCGAGGCGTGCCATGGTGTGGATCTGGTCGGGGTGGGCGAGCTCGGCGTGTTCGACGCGATGGCCGGCGGCGGCGATGGTGGCGGTGCCGAGCTGGTCGGCGGCGGCGTGTAGTCCGGCCAGGACGAGGTCGAGGGCGGCGTCGCCGATGGCGTGGAAGCCGGTCTGCAGGCCGGCGTGGGTGGCGTCGCGGACGATGTCGCGGATGTCGTCGGCGTCGCGGTGGCGTTGGCCGCTGTGGGCGGGCTGGTCGTGGTACGGGCTGCGCAGGGCGGCGGTGTGGGAGCCCAGGGAGCCGTCGACGAACAGGTCGCCGCCGTAGCCGACGGGTCCCAGGCCGGGTTCGGCGGTGAGGGTGAGGGCGGTGGGCAGGTCACCGGCCCAGTAGCCGTGGATGGCGGGGCCGGTTTCGTCGCGGGCGAGGGTGAGCAGGTCGGCGAGGTCGTCGGCGCTGGAGACCTCGGGGCCGGCCATCTCGTGCAGGGCGGCGATGCCCAGGGCGGCGGCGTGGGTGCGGACGCGGCGGGCGGCGTCGAGGCGGGTGGTGCGGGGCAGGTCGTGGTAGGCGGTGGTGCGGGCGCGGTGGTGGGCTTCGTCGCGGCACAGGCCGTCGCCGAGCCAGCCCGGTGCCTGGTCGGCGCCGGAGCGGTGGGCCAGGGTCGGGGAGATGACGGCGGTGTGGCCGTCGGCGCGGGCGAGGTAGACGTCGACGGGTCCGGCGGCGCGGGCGATTTCGGTGGCGGTGGGTGGGCGTTGCTGTGGCCAGCGGGTCTCGTCCCAGCCGGTGCCCAGCAGTGGTCGGCCGGGTCGTCGCCGGGCGGCGCGGGTGAGCTGGTCGAGGGCGTCGGTGAGGGTGGGGGCGTCGGTGAGGTCGACGCCGTCGAGGGCGAGCCCGGTGGCGGTGGTGTGGATGTGGGCGTCGACGAACGCGGGGGTGATGGTGGCGCCGTGCAGGTCGATGGTGGTGTCGACGGTGCCGGGTGGGTGCTCGTCGGCGGTGCCGATCCAGGTGATGGTGGCGTCGTCGACGAGGAGTGCGGTGCGCTGGGTGTGGGCGTGGCTGTGGGGGGCGAGCAGGTGGGCGTGCCGGTAGAGCACACGTGTGGGACGTGTGGGTGTGTGGTGTGGCTGGTGGTGGGTGGGGTGTGTGCTCACCGTGCCCAGGGTGGCCTAGCCCGTCCCGTCACAGGTTCGGGGGGCGCCCTTCGTAGGGGGTGGAGAGCACGACCATGGTGCGGGTCGACACGTTGGCCGCGGCGCGGATCTCCTGCAGGAGCGCTTCGAGGGCGGCGGGGTCGGAGACGCGGACCTTGAGCAGGTAGCTCTCCTCCCCCGCGACGCTGTAGCAGGCCTCGATGGCGGGCAGGTGGGTGAGCCGGTCGGGTGCGTCGTCGGGCTGGCTGGGGTCGATCTCCTTGATGGAGACGAACGCGGTGAGTGCCAGGCCGACCTGGGATGGGTCGACGAGGGCGACGTAGGACGTGATGACGCCGCGCTGCTCCAGGCGACGGACCCGCTGGTGCACGGCGGACACCGACAGGCCGGTGGCGCGACCGAGGTCGGTGAAGCTCATCCGGCCGTCGCGGCACAGCAGTTGCACGATCTGACGGTCTAGATCCTCCAACACGTTCCGGAGGTTATGCACAGAACGGCCGGTCGTGACGGGAGTTTCTGGTCCCGTCGGGACTTTGTGTGGCGGGTGGGGGTGTCGCGGCGGAGGTTCCGGTGACGGATGGTGATCTTCTCGGTGCGTGGTGTGGATGATGGTTCGGTGTCGGTGTGGCGGAGGGTCGGGGTCTGGTGCGGGTCCGGTGCTGGTGGGAGGGGTGCTGGTGGGAGGGGCCGTTGGCTGGTTGGGGGTGGTGGGGTTGGGCTGTCGGCAGGGCATGCCAGTCTGACAAGATGACCATCGTGGAGGTTCCGATGGGTGAATTCGGGGTGTCCGGCGGTGGTGAGCGGCTGCTGCTCGCGGACACCCCGTCGTTGTATTTCCGTGCCTTTCACGGGGTGCCGCGGTCGGTGCGGGCGCCGGACGGGACGGCGGTGAACGCGGTGCGGGGGCTGCTGGATGTGCTGGCCCGGCAGATCGTCGAGCTGCGGCCGCGGCGGCTGGTGTGCTGTTTCGACGCGGACTGGCGTCCGGCGTTTCGGGTGGCGCTGATCGCGTCGTACAAGGCGCATCGGGTGGCCGATCCGGTGCCGGCTCCGGTCGCTGTGTCCCCGGTGGCGGATGCCGGTGGTGTGGCGGAGGAGGTGCCCGATGAGCTGGAGGCGCAGCTGCCGGTGATCGATGCGGTGCTCGCGGCGTTCGGGATCGCGCGGGCGGAGGCGGCGGGGTTCGAGGCCGATGATGTGATCGCGACGTTGGCGACCCGGCACAGCGTGGGCCGGGTGGGTCCGGTGGACATCCTGACCGGGGACCGGGACCTGTTCCAGCTGGTGTGTGACGACGCCGGGGTGGCGGTGCGGTACGCGGTGGAGAAGTTCGCGCTGGTGGATGAGGCGTCGGTCAGCGCCCGGTATGGGATCCCGGGCCGGGCGTACGCGGATTTCGCGGTGCTGCGGGGTGATCCCAGTGATGGGCTGCCCGGGGTGGCGGGGATCGGTGCGAAGACGGCCGCGGCGCTGCTGGTGCGGTTCGGGTCGTTGTCCGCGGCGTTGGCGGCGTTGGACGCGGGGGTGGTCGAGGGCTTCCCGGCGCGGGCGGCGGCGCGGCTGCATGCGGCGCGGGACTACCTGGCGGCGGCGGTCGGGGTGGTGGCGGTGGTGCGGGATGTGCCGCTGGGGGCGGTGTCGGGGGTGTTGCCGGCGGCTCCGGTGGATCCGGTGGGGTTGGCGGAGCTGACCGCGCGGTACGGCCTGGCCGGGTCGGTGGGGCGGTTGACGGCGGCGCTGGCGGCCGTCGCCCCCGCCTAGGCCATCTGTAACGGGCGCCTGGCGGCCGTCGGAGGCCGGGTGGGGGGCGTGTGCGGCGCCGGGCCGGGGGTGTGGGGAGCGTCACGGTGAGCGCCGCTGGGGTGCCACTGGGGTGCCGCTGGGGACATCCGGGATCGTCCGCGCTCACGCGGAGGGGGTCTGCGGGGGTCTGGTCCGGTCCGGCAGGGTGGAGGTGTTGCTGCGGACCGTGACGTGAGGGCGGTGTGGGTGGATCGGTGCGGGCCGCCGGCACGGCCGAACCGGCAGTGACGGTAGGTTGCCCCTCATCTGACAGCGTGGGTGTACACGCAGGTGACCGATGGGTTCGTTCGTCGACGGTCCGGGGTCGCCTACTGTTGCGCACCGAAGGCCCCGCGTGGGCGTCGGGTGCGGGTGAGGGTGGAGGTGACCTGGTGGGGCTGCGCGAGCGGCTCGCGGGCAGGCGTGTGTTCATGACCGGGGTGACCGGGTTCGTCGGTGAGGCGCTGCTGGAGCGGCTGCTTTCGGACTTCCCGGATACCCGGATCGTGGCTCTCGTCCGGCCCCGGGGTAGCCATTCGGGTGCGGCCCGGCTGGCGCGGATGACTCGTAAGCCGGCGTTCGCCGGGCTGCGGGAGCGGCTGGGCCGGGAGGGGCTGGCCGCGCTGCTCGCCGAGCGGGTGCAGGTCATCGAGGGTGACCTGGCCGACATGGGGGCGTTGCCCACCGACCTGGACGTGGTGATCCACTGCGCCGGGGAGGTGTCGTTCGACCCGCCGATCGACGAGGGGTTCGCGACCAACCTGGGTGGGGTTCAGGAGCTGCTGCGGGCGGTGCACGCCAGTGGTGCGCGGCCGCATGTGGTGCATGTGTCGACGGCGTATGTGGCCGGGTTGCGGTCGGGGCACATCGCCGAGGGCCGGCTGGCGCACGAGGTGGACTGGCGGGCCGAGCAGGCCTCGGCCGGGCGGGCGCGGCAGGCGGCGGAGGACGCGTCGCGGTCGCCGGAGGTCTCGGCGCGGCTGCGGGAGCAGGCGGCCGGTGAGCATGGCCGGGCCGGGGCGCAGACGGTGTCGGCGGCCGCGGAGGCGGCGCGGCGGGACTGGGTGGCGCGGCGGATGGTCGCCGCCGGTGCCGAGCGGGCGCAGGTGCTGGGGTGGACGGATGCCTACACGTTCACCAAGGCGCTGGCGGAGCGGTATCTGGAGGAGTCGCACGGCGATCTGCCGTTGACGATTGTGCGTCCCTCGATCATCGAGAGTGCGGTCGCGCGGCCGTTCCCC
Source organism: Parafrankia irregularis (assembly GCF_001536285.1). NCBI lineage: Bacteria > Bacillati > Actinomycetota > Actinomycetes > Frankiales > Frankiaceae > Parafrankia > Parafrankia irregularis. The sequence continues at coordinate 351,295 of NZ_FAOZ01000007.1, forward strand.
GGGTGGATCGAGGGGTTCAAGATGGCCGAGCCGCTGATTCTGGCGTTCGGTCGGGCGGAGCTGGTGGACTTCCCGGCGTCCCCGGACGCGGTGGTCGACATCATTCCGGTGGATCTGGTCGTCAACGCGTTGCTGGCGGCGGCGGCGTCCCCGCCGCCGGTGGACAGCCCGGCGTACTACACGGTGTGTTCGGGGTTCCGTAACCCGCTGCTGTTCCGGGATCTGCACGACTATGTGCGGGGCTACTTCCTGGCCCATCCGCTGCCGAAGCGGGGCCGGGGTGCGATCGCGGTGCCGGAGTGGCCGTTCGCCGGTTCGGTGGCGGTGGAGGCGAAGCTGCGCCGCGGGGAGAAGGCGGTGGAGTGGGCGAACCGGGCGCTGGGGCAGGCGCCGCGGTCGGAGCGGGTGCGCCGGTGGGCGGTGGATCTGGAACGGCACGAGAGCCGGGTGGCGTTCCTGCGCCGCTATTCGGATGTGTACCGGGCGTACACGAGCGCGGAGTTGGTCTACGTCGACGATGCGACCGCGGCGCTGCATGCGGCGATGGATCCGGCGGACCAGGAGGAGTTCGGGTTCGACCCGGCCTGCTACGACTGGCGGCACTACCTGCAGGATGTGCACTGCCCGGCGGTGACGGCGGTGCTGCGCCGGCCGCGGGATCCCGCCCCGCCCCGGCGCGGCGCGGGGAACCTGACCGCCGGCGAGGGGGTGCTGGCGGCGTTCGACCTGGACGGGACGCTGGTGTCCTCGACGGTGGTCGAGTCCTACCTGTGGCTGCGGCTGGCCGATGCCGGGCCGGCGGAACGGGCGCGGGAGATCGCGTCGTTGGCGCGGGCGTTGCCGGGGTATCTGCGCGCGGAGCGTCGGGACCGGGGGCATCTGATCCGTTCGGTGTACGGCCGGTACGCGGGGGTGGACCCGGCGGAGCTGGAGGCGGTGGTGGCGCAGGCCGGGGCGGACGTGGTGCTGCGGCGGGTGAAGCCGGCGGCGGTGCGGCGGGTGCGTGAGCATCGGGCCGCGGGGCATCGCACGGTGCTGCTGACGGGGGCGGTGGCGCCGCTGGTGGCGCCGCTGGCGCCGCTGTTCGACGAGATCGTCGCGACCGATCTGGAGGTCGGGGCGGACGGTCTGTACACGGGCCGGTTGTTGGCGTCGCCGCTGGTCGGGGATTCCCGGGCGGCGTTCCTGGATCATTACGCGCGGCGGCGGGGGGCGGATCTGGAGGCGTCGTGGGCGTACGCGGACAGCCTGTCGGACCTGCCGATGCTGCGCACGGTGGGTAATCCGGTGGTGGTCAATCCGGATGTGGCGTTGCACAAGGTGGCCCGGGCGTCGGGGTGGCCGATCGAGGAGTGGCCGTCGACGCCCGGTGAGTCGCGGCTGCTGGTCGGTAGCCGGGTGGAGCGGGGTCTGTTCGCGGCGGCGGCGGTCGCCCAGGGCCGTGGCCGTGGCGCCGGTGGTGCGGGGCGTGCCGGTGGTCGTGGTGACGGTGGGAACGGTGGGGATGCGACGGTGGTTCGGGTGGGAGTGGGTGAGGGCCGGTGACCCGCGGTCTGGAGCTGTACCGGTCGTTGCCGCGGTACGCGGCGGCGCGGGTGGTGTCGGGGCGGCTGCCGCGGCTGTCGTCGATGGCGGCGACGTCCGCGGCGCCGTTGCGGCTGGTGGACCGGGGGGATCCGGCGTTGCCGGGGCCGGGCTGGGTGACGGTGCGCCCCCGGCTGGCGGGGATCTGCGGGTCGGATCTGGCGACGGTGACGGGGCAGAGCTCGTTCTACTTCTCGCCGCTGGTGTCGATGCCGTTCACGCCGGGCCATGAGATCGTCGGTGATCTGCAGGAGGCGGTGAGCCTGGCGGACGGGCGGCGGTTGGCGGCCGGGTCGCGGGTGGTGATCGATCCGGTGCTGGGCTGTGCGGCGCGGGGTCTGGAGCTGTGTCCGGCGTGTGCGGCGGGCCGGTCGTCACGCTGTGACTCGATCACGGTGGGTCATCTGTCGCCGGGGTTGCAGACGGGGTACTGCGCGGATACCGGGGGTGGGTGGAGCCGGGCGATGGTGGCTCATCACAGCCAGTTGCATCCGGTGCCGGACACGCTGGTGGATGAGCGGGCGGTGCTGGTGGAGCCGTTGGCGACGGCGGTGCACACGGCCGGGCGGGCGCGGATCGCGACCGGGGACCGGGTGCTGATCGTGGGCGCGGGGGCGGTGGGTCTGCTGACGTTGCTGGCGGTGCGGGCGTACACCAAGGCCGAGCATGTGACGCTGGTGGCGAAGCATCGCCGGCAGGTGGAGCTGGCCCGTCGGTTCGGCGCCGACGAGGTGCTGGCACCGGATGACGCGGTCGGTGGGGTGCGCCGGGCGAACCGGGCGTTGCGGCTGACGCCGCAGCTGGGTGGGGATTTCCTGCTCGGTGGGGTGGATGTGGCGATCGACTGCGCGGGCAGCGCGTCGTCGTTGTCGACGGCGTTGCGGGTGACCCGTGCGGGGGGCCGGGTGGTGCTGTCGGGGGTGCCGTCGGGGTCGGTGGATCTGACTCCGCTGTGGTACCGGGAGCTGGAGCTGGTCGGCACGTACGCGTCGTCGGGCGGTGCGCGCCGCGGCGACCCCGACCCCGGCCTCGATCCGGCTGCGGCCGGTGTGGAGGGCGGGCCTGACGACGAGTCGGATTTCGGCCGGGCGTTGGCGTTGGCCGCGACGGCGCCGCTCGACGGCGTGGTGTCGGCGGTGTATCCGCTGGCACGGTGGCGGGAGGCGTTGGATCACGCGTTGTCGGCGGGGAGGCTGGGTGCGGTGAAGATCGTGTTCGATCCGGCGGCGTCGGCGTGATCGGGGTGAGACACGCCGACGGGTGCGGGGGCGGGTGCCGGGGTGCCGCGGGACGTGGCACGGTCGGGCTAGTCGAGATTTTCGGGATTGTCGTCCCAGGCGGCGGGTTCCGTCGCGGGCCGGGCGGGTGCGGGGGCACCGCGTCCGGTCGGGGTGACACACAGACGAGGGGAACGTGCAGGTGAGACCGGGGTTCGTGCTCGAGGTCGACGAGCGCACACCTCCGCTGCTGGTGCATCAGGGTGAGGGGCTGACGCTGGAGCGGTTCCCCCTGGGTACCCGGGTGGTGTATCCGCCGGAGTCCCTTCCGGGGGTGGGCGATGTGGACGCGGCGATCGCGGACGCGTTGGAGCATCCGTACAACTGTGAGCCGTTGCGGGAGCTGCTGCGGCCGGGGATGCGGCTGACGATCGCGTTCGACGATCTGTCGATTCCGCTGCCGCGGATGCGCCGTCCGGATGTGCGTCAGCGGATCATCGAGCAGGTGCTGACGCTCGCGGCGGCGGCCGGGGTCGACGACGTGGTGCTGATCGCGGCGAACGCGTTGCATCGGCGGATGACGGCGGCGGAGATCGAGCACATCGTCGGGGAGCGGGTGTTCCGGTCGTTCTGGCCGGACAACCTGTACAACCACGACGCCGAGGACCGGGACAACCTCCTGCACATCGGGGTGACCGACCACGGTGAGGATGTGGAGATCAACCGGCGGGCCGCGGAGAGCGACCTGCTGGTGTACGTGAACGTGAACCTGGTCGCGATGGACGGTGGGCACAAGTCGGTGCCGATCGGGCTGGCGTCGTACAACAGCATCCGTCACCATCACAACTCGCACACGATGGTGCGTTCACGGTCGTTCATGGACCACACCCGTTCGGAGATGCATTCGTCGGCGTGGCGGATGGGTCGGCTGCTGGCGAACCATCTGAAGATCTTCCATGTCGAGACGACGCTGAACAACGCCTGTTTCCCGGACAAGTACAGCTTCCTGACCCGCCGGGAGTGGGAGTGGTCGGTGCGGGACCAGGCGATGGCGTACGGGATGAGCCGGGGGCTGTCGGTGATGCCGTCCCGGCCGCGGCGCAAGATCTTCCATGATCTGCTGGCCGACTACCAGGTGACGGGGGTGTTCGCCGGGGAGACGGAGACCACCCACGACCAGACGATCGCCAGTGTGCACCGTCAGCAGCTCGTCGAGGTGCACGGGCAGTCCGACGTGCTGGTGGCGGGCCTGCCGTATGTGGGCCCGTACAACGTGAACTCGGTGATGAACCCGATCCTGGCGACCTGCATGGGGCTGGGGTATTTCTTCAACATGTACCGGGGTAAGCCGCTGGTGCGGCACCAGGGTGCGATGATTCTCTACCACCCGGTGACACCGGAGTTCTCCCAGCTGCACCATCCGTCGTATGTGGACTTCTTCACCGAGGTGCTCGCCGAGTCCACCGACCCGGCGACGATCGAGGCGAAGTTCGAGAAGCAGTACGCGACGGACCCGTGGTACATCCACCTGTACCGCACCTCGCACGCCTATCACGGCGTCCACCCGTTCTACATGTGGTACTGGGCCGCGCACGGCATGGACCATCTGGGTGATGTGGTGTGGGTCGGGGGGGACCGGGCGGCGTGCGCGCGGATGGGTTTCCGGGCGGCGTCGACGCTCGCGGACGCGTTGGAGATGGTGTCGGGCACGGTGGGCCGTGATCCGTCGATCACCTACCTGCACACCCCGCCGCACACGATGGCGGACGTGCGATGAGTTCGGCGGGCCGCTTCGGTGGGCCGCCGCGGCCGGGGATCTCCGCGGCGGAGGTCGTGCGGGGGTTCCGCTGGGGTAACCGGTCGCTGGTGCCGGCGTCGGCGCAGGCGCACCGCCCGCCGATGCCGGCGCGGGAGTTCCCGACGGCGTGGGCGCGCAGCACCCCGGCGCGGGTGGCGCGGACCGCGTTCCTGGAAGGGGCGATGAATCCGCTGCTGCATGCGGCGTTGACCCCGACGGTGGCCGGGGCGGAGGTGTTCGACGAGGTCGGTGACGGCCCGGTGATCGTGGTGTCGAACCACTCCAGTCATCTGGACGCTCCGCTGCTGCTGTGTGCGCTTCCGCGGAAGGTGCGGGAACGTACCGCGGTGACGGCGGCGGCGGACTATTTCTTCGAGAGCACGTGGCGGGGCCTGTCGACGGCGTTCGCGTTCGGGACGGTGCCGATCGAGCGCCGGGGCGGGGTGCCGTCGACGTTGCCGCTGGATCTGCTTCGTGACGGGTGGAATTTGGTGGTGTTCCCCGAGGGCACCCGGTCGCAGGACGGGGCGCGGGGCCGGTTCCGCCTCGGTGCGGGGTATCTGGCGGTGACGGCGGGGGTGCCGGTGGTGCCGGCGGCGTTGCGGGGCGCGTATGCGGCGATGCCGCGTGGGCGGGCCTGGCCGTTGCCGGGCCGTCCGCGGGTGTCGGTGCGGTTCGGGTCGCCGATCCGGGCTGGGGACGGTGAGGATGTGCGGGTGTTCACCGCGCGGCTGTCGGCGGAGGTGGACCGGCTCGGGGTGGAGGACTCCACCAGCTGGTGGGCGTCGCTGCGGGCGTCCGGTGCTGGTGAGGGCCCGTCGACGTCGTCGGTTCCGGGTTCGGTGGCGGTGCCGCCGGCGCGGGCCGGGCGGGGTGAGGCCCCGGTGGCGCGGTGGCGGCGGGTGTGGGAGGCCACCGAGCCGCCGGCGCCGGTGCGGTCGCGGTCGCCGTGGGAACGCTGATCACACCAGCCCGGTGATGTGACTCTCGTCACATCAAGATCGTCTTGTGGATAAACCTGTTCATGGTGCGGTGGGTAGTCGGGGTGGGCCTGGGGATGACCTGTGGGTCAGGGCCTTCCCCGCCCCCGCGCGCGAAGTCAAGGCGTTGCCTCACGCTGTGTCACAGGTATGACTGGACACATGGCTCTGCTGCACCGCTCCGACCGCCCCGAGCGTCGTCCCGTCGACCGGCCCGTACCGGCCGCGCGCCCCGCCGCGCGCGTCGGTGGGCGTCCCACCGCCGCCGGCCATCCCGCGGCGCTACCGGCCCGTCCGGGCCCGGACATCGCGGGAGATCGCGACCCGCGGGTCCGTTCACGTCGCACTCAGGGTGCGGTCCTGACGGTCCGCCGGCCCGCCGGCACCGGTGACGGTGCGGCCCCACCCGCCGGTCCGACCGGACGGGCGTTGCCGCCGAGCGTGGCGCGGGTCGCCGCGCGGACCCGGCTGTCCGCCGAGCTGCTCGCCGCGATCCTGGAGGTCGAGGACCGCACCCGGGCCACCCTCGACGACATGGAACGCGCCGACGCGCTGGCCGAGCGGCTTCTCGCCCGCCGCCGCGACCGGATGGCCGCGGCCACCAGCCCCGCGGGCCGGCTGTCCGCCTGAGAGGGCGGCCCGTCGGCGTCCGTCAGAGCTCGTCCGGGTCGAAGAGTGCGTTCGGCAGGTGCGACGGCTCGAAGACGCCGAGCAGGTAGCGGTCCGGCCGAACGACGGCGATCCGTGCGCGGCCATGCCGCCCACGCATGCACAGCACGGTGCCCTCAAGGTCCTCGACGACAAGGTCCTTGCCGGCCGGGCCGCCCGCGCGGATGTCACCGGCCCGGCCGGGGCCGGTGACCGTCACCACGGCGGCACCGTGACGGTCCGCCCACCGTCGGACCTGCGGGGGCAGGTGCTCGCCGGGGTCGACACCGAGCCCGAGCAGCGCCCAGGACAGGCCGAGAAGGTCGTCGAGGTGGCCGGTCGTACCGGCCGACGTGCGTACCCGCGGGTTCGCCAGGACCCGGCCGGCCCAGCGGCCACCATCGCGCGGCGTGCGCGCCGCCCGGGGTAGGCGGGTCCGGGGCCGCGCCGCCCCGGAGCGCAGCGCCTGGCGCAGACCGGGGGTGTGCGCGGCGGTGCGCAGTGTCGTCCGCAGCAGCGCCGCGCGGGTGGGGCTGGTGGTCTGCACGACCCGTCCGGCGCGGATCGCGCGGGTGGTGATCGCCGCCACCTGGGGCCGGCGTTCCCGCTCGTAGTCGTCGAGGGTCCGCGGGTCGCGGCGCCCGGTGACGACCTCGGTCAGCCGCCAGGCCAACGCGGCGGCGTCCCGGATGCCGGAGGCGAGGCCCTGCCCGGCGAACGGTGGCATGGTGTGCGCCGCGTCCCCGGCGAGCAGCACCCGGCCGACCCGCCACCGGCTGGCCATCCGGGCGTGGAACGTGTAGACGGCGGCCCGTTCGATCGTGACCGTGCCCGGGTCGATCCAGGGGGTGAGCAGGCGGGTGACCGTCTCCGGCCGGGTCATCCGCGCGGGATCCTCGCCGGGAAGCAGCATCCACTCCCATCGGTGTCCGCCCGGCATGGGCATGGTCACCGCCGGCCGGCGCGGATCGAGAACGAAGGCGATGTCGGCAGGCATGGGCAGCGGCCCGGGTGAGCGTGCGTCGACGACGAGCCAGGGCTGGGCGAAGGTCGTGCCCTCGTACCCGGCGCCGATCAGGGTGCGCACGGTGCTGGACGCGCCGTCGCAGCCGACCACCCAGCGGGCCCGGACGACGCTGCCGTCGTCCAGATCGACCTGCACCGCGTCGGGGCTCTCACGCAGCCCGCTCACCCCCACCCCGAGGCGGACGTCCACCGAGGGCAGGTCGGCGATGCCCGCGCGCAGGGAACGTTCCAGGGATGGCTGGTGGATGAACGCTCCGACGGGGACGCCGAGCTCGGCGGGGCCCTGGCCCGCGGCGAGCAGCAGACGTCGGTCCGGTCCGACGAACGTCGCCCGGGCCGACGGGTGGACCTCGTCGAGCAGCCCGGCCATCCCCCGAAGGCGGACGAGCAGGCGTAGCACCTCCTCGTCCAGGCCGGCGGCGCGCGGACGGGGATATGTGCCGATGGCCGGATCCACCACCAGCACGGACACCGCCCGCTCGCCGAGCATCGCGGCGAGGACCGCGCCCACCGGCCCGCATCCGGCAACCAGCACATCCGCCGTCGTCATCGCTGCCCCCATCCGCAGGTTTCTACAAAGCGTAGAAGATACGGGTGGCTGTCGCCGGCGTTCTCCCGGCCCCGACGGCCCGGAAACGGTGGACCCGGCCGAAGCCTCAGGCGGAGGCTTCGGCCGGGCCGGTGTAGGGGATGAGCGGCAGCAGCCCGGGCCCGGCGACGGAGACGATCTCGTTGACCCGGCGGCTGAGCATCCGGGAGGGATGCACGTCGAGGATCGCGACGATGTCACCGAGCAGCCGGGAGGCCTGCGGCGGGTCGTCCGGTGCCAGGGCGCTGGCCAGGCAGGCCAGCGCCCAGCCGCGTTCGATCGTGCCGGAGCTGGTCAGGTCGACCGCGATCCGGGCCAGGTCGGCGGCGCTGTCACCGCCCATGCGGGCGACCACGTCGGCGACGGCGCAGGCCTCCCGGACCTCGTCGAACGCCGGCCAGCCCGGATGGCGCAGGCCCTGCACGCAGGGCCGGGTGGCGAGGCGGTCCAGCGCGATCAGCGCGGTGTCGCTGTCGCCGAGGGTCGCCGCGGCCGCCGCCTCGATCGCGGCCGCCCACCCGCACAGGTAGGGGTGCCCGGCCGCGGCGGCGCGCCGGGCGGCACCGGCAGCGGCGTCGTAACGGCCGGTGACGAACGCGACGAGCGCGTCGAGGGTGGCCGCCGTCCCGGTCAGCAGCGGATCGTCGAGCTGGGCGGCGAACTGGTCGGTGAGGGTCGCGAACCGCCGTGCCGAGGGGTCGTCACCCGACTCGACGGCGAGCACCCCCAGGTAGAAGGACAGGAAACCGGCGATGCCGGTGAGCTCACGGTGGGTGGCCGGGGACAGCCGCCGGCCCAGCGCGGCCTGCGCGCGGCGCCAGTCGGAGATGACCGGGCGCAGCAGCAGGGTGGGTGGGGTGGTCAGCAGGGTGGTGGCGTAGCGGTGCAGCCGGTCGTCGAACTCCGCCATGGTCAGCGGGTCCGGGTCGGCGTAGGCGATCTCCCGGGAGAGCATCGCGGCGGCACGGGACGCCGCGGCCAGCCCGTGCCGGTCGCTGTGGACGGACTCGGGCAGCTCGACCCGACTCATCCCACGTCCTTCCCGCCCCCGGCCCGTTGCGGGGCTGCTGGGGCCGTTACGTTCCCGGCGGGGCCGGGCAGTGCCGGTGCCACGCCCCGCGACGGTCCGGGGCGTGGCGCGGACCGGTTGATCCGGACCGCTGGTGCCTCGACCGCTTCGGTGCGTTGCATCACCATTGCGGCGCTGTGTCACCATTGCGGCGACGGTCGGTGACCATCGCACGCTACCGCGTCCGGGGTCGCAGCGCGCAGTGGATATGTGATGTCGTGGTGGCCTGGCACCATCGCGCTCCTGCTGCCAGGCTTGGCTCCTGCTGTACGTCGATTGTTGTCCACGTCCTGGTGTGGAGTACAGGTTTCAGCGGGAATGTGGTGTGTTACGGCGTTACGAGGGGCGTCCCTCTTCGCGTCGCGCGCCGCGGAACCTTCGCGTCGCGCGCCGCGGAACCTTCGTGTCGTGCGCCCGCGGAACGCGAGATCCGTCGATGAGCAAGTGTTCACTAAGTCTTGGCGGTGGGGTGAACGATCGCCTAGTGTTGGCCTGCCTCGAACCGCGGAGGTGGCCGGTCGGCGTCGGGCCTCGCAACGGGCGCCTCGCGATCCCAGGAGGCAGCGATGATCACCCAGAAGCTCACGGCGGCGTTAGCCCGGCACTGGGAGGACGGGTTCAACCAGTACGACGTCGACCTCGTGATGGAGCCGATCGGCACCGACATCGTGTTCAGCTCGCCGTTCGTCGCGCGGCGAACCGGTGACCCGCGGAAGGTGACCGTCGAGGGCTACGACGCCTTCCGCGACTACATCGACGACTCGATGCGCCGCCTGCCCGGCATCCGGTACAGCATCGAATCGTCCCTGGTGAGCACCCAGACGGTCGTGTTCGTCTACGGCTTCACCTTCGCCGACGGCACGTCCGCGGGCGGCGTCGACTACCTGCGTCTCGACGACGCCGGCAAGATCGTCGAATGGCGGTGTCACTACCCGCAGGCCTTCGTCGACGCCCGCCTGTAACCGCCGAGGGCACGGGCGGGAGCGTCTGGGAGAGCACGTCGTGGGAGCGGCACGTCGGAGGTGGACTGGATGTCGGTGCGGTCCAGGATGCGCTGGGTGTCCAAACACGGTGCGGTGCGGCTCGCGCTGAGACAGGCGCACCGCCGCGGCGACCTGGCGACGCTCGCGACGATCGACCCCGCCTCCGCCCCCGACCCGCTGAAGGTCTACGACGACCTGCGCGCCGCCGGCCCGTTCGTCCAGGGCCGGCTGGCGACGGTGACCGCGAGCCACCCGGCCGCGGCGGCGCTGCTGCGCGACGACGCGTTCCGGGCCGCCGGCGACCTGTCCAAACTGCCGCTTCCGCTGCGGGCACTGGCCCGGATCAGCTACGACCCGGCGGCGAGCGGGCCGATCGACCCGCCGTCGCTGCTCGCCGTGAACCCCCCTGACCACACCCGCCTGCGCCGCCTCGTCTCCCGGGTGTTCACCGCCCGCGCGATCGACGCGCTACGCGGCGAGGTCGAACGCACCGCCCATCACCTGCTCGACGTCATGGCCGCCGAGGGCACCGTCGACCTGGTCGAGCGATACGCCGCCCAGCTGCCGGTGACCGTCATCACGACCATCCTCGGTGTCCCCGCCGACATGCGCGCCCAGTTCCTGCGCTGGGGCGCCGACGCCGCCGCCACCCTGGACGTCGGCCTGCCCTACGCGGACTTCCAGCGGGTCGAAGCCGCGCAGCGAGCCGTCAACAGCTGGTTCGCCGGCCACTTCGCACAGCTGCGGCGCGTTCCCGGCGACGACATCCTCAGCCGGCTCGTCGGCCTCACCGGCGACGGTGAGCAGCTCACCGAGACCGAGCTGACCGCCACCGCCCAGCTGCTGCTCGCAGCCGGCTTCGAGACGACCGTCAACCTGCTCGGCAGCGGCACCCTGGCGCTGCTCGAACATCGCGAACAGCTGGAGTCGCTGCGCGCCGACCCGTCCCGCTGGCCGAACGCGATCGAGGAGATCCTGCGGGTCGAATCCCCGGTGGCGCTCACCACCCGCGTCGCCGGCGCCGACACCGAGCTCCTCGGCGTCGCCATGGCGGCCAGGCAACTCGTCGTCGTCATGCTCGCGGGCGCCAACCGCGACCCGGCGGTGTTCCCCAACCCGCATGTCCTCGACGTCCAGCGCGCCAACGCCCGGGACCATCTGGCGTTCTCCGGCGGCATCCACTTCTGCCTCGGCGCGGCCCTGGCCCGGCTGGAAGGGGAGATCGGTCTGCGGCTGCTGTTCGAACGGTTCCCCGACCTGGCGCTCGCCGGCACGCCGCGCCGCCGCCCGACCCGCGTCCTGCGCGGCTGGGAGACCATCCCCGTCCACGTCGGGACGTCGGCGCGCACCGCCCGGTAGGCACCCGATGCCCGGCGGCGTAGGGTCACCGGCATGAGACTGCGACGATGTTGATGCTCCGGTCGCTCCCGGACTGAGGCGGGCCTCGCCCGCCGGCTGTACGCGTACGCGGCGTGCGAGGACGCGGTGCTGCTCTACCCGTTGTACGCGCTGCTGTTCACCGAGCACGGGCTGTCGCCGGCCGCGGTGTCGTCGCTGTTCGCGTTGTGGTCGCTGACGGCGTTTCTCACCGAGGTCCCTTCCGGTGTGCTCGCCGACCTGGTGTCGCGGCGGCTTCTGCTGGTCGTGTCGCCGCTGCTGTCCGCGGCGGCGTTCGCCCTGTGGACGCTGGCACCGGGCTACGGCACCTTCGCCGCCGGCTTCGTGCTCTGGGGTGTCGGCGGCTCACTGCGGTCGGGTACCTGGCAGGCCCACATCCACACCGAACTGGCCGTCCTCGGCCGCGCCGGCGCCTACCCGCGGCTGATCGGACGGGCCGAGGCGGTCGGCACCGTCTCGGCGCTGCTGTGCGCCCTCGCCGCCGGCCCCGTGCTGGCCGCGGGTGGATTCACCGCCGTCGGCGTCGCCAGCGTCGCCGCGCCACTGATGGCCGCCGTCGTCGCCCTCACCCTCCCCGACACGCGCGTGCGCCCACTGCCGGAGCGCGATGTCGCGGCATCCGGCGACACGAAGGAGGATGTGAACGAGCCGGGAGCACGCCAGGTCCTGCGTGAAGGGGTCGCCGCGCTGCGCGGGGCGGCACCGGTGCGGGCCGCCGTCGTGGCGGTCGCCGGTCTCGCCGCGGTGCTCTCCCTCGACGAGTACCTGCCGCTGCTCATCGCCGACACGGGTCTCGCGCTCACCGCGGTCCCCTTCGGCTACGGGCTGATCCTGGCCGGCGACGCCGCCGGAGGCTGGCTCGCCGACCGCGGCACCGAGCATCCCGGCCGGGTCCTGGCCGGCGGTGGCTGCGCGCTCGCCGTCGGCGCGTTCAGCGCCACACCGGCCGGGCTGGTCGGGGTGGCGGTGGCCTTCGGTGTGCTGCGGTGGGCCGCCGTGCAGGCCGACACCCGCCTGCAACGCGAGACCGCCGACTCCTCCCGGGCCACGGTCAGCTCACTGGCCGGCTCGGCCGCGGAGGTCACCTCGCTGGCATCGTTCGGGTTGTGGGCTCTCGGGTCGGCCTGGGCCGGGCCGGCGGTGCTGTTCGGCTGCGCCGCGCTACCCGTCCTCGTGCTCGCCGTGACCTGGCGCCGCTGAGAAGGAATGCGACCCGGTCGGCCCGCCCGCCCCGGCAACAAACCAGCCGGCTCATCACCCCAGATCACCATGGGTGGATTGTCCCGCGGCGTTCATGCTGGGAGCTGCCTGCGTCCCGATCCGACGAGGAGTCGCCCGTGTCCCCGATCCAGAACAGCCCGCGGGAGCCGGTGGGGCTTGCGCGCTATGCGGGCCTGGGAACGTTCGCCAGACTGCCCCGGCTCGACGAGGTGAGCCGGGCCGACGTCGCTGTCCTGGGAGTTCCCTTCGACTCGGGGGTGAGCTATCGCCCTGGTGCCCGGTTCGGCCCGAATCACATCCGGGAGAGTTCACGGCTGCTGCGGCCGTACAACCCGCAGCTGGGTGTCGCGCCGTTCCAGACACTGCAGGTCGCCGACGCGGGTGACGTCGCGGCCGGGCCGTACGACCTGCCCGCCGCGCTCACCGCGATCGAACGCCACGCGCGGGACCTGCTCGACGGCGGTGCCCGGCTGCTGACCATCGGCGGCGACCACACCATCTCGCTTCCGCTGCTGCGCGCGGTCGCCGCCGTGCGCGGGCCGGTCGCCGTCGCCCACTTCGACGCCCACCTCGACACCTGGGAAGGCTCCTACGGCAGCGCCTTCAACCACGCCACACCGTTCCGCCGCGCCGTCGAGGAAGGGCTGATCGACATGGAGGCGAGTATCCACGTGGGGGTGCGCGGTCCCCTTCCCGCCGACACCGATCTCACCGACGACGCCCGGCTCGGCTTCACCGTCATCACCGCCACCGAGATCGAGCTGGACGGCGTCCGTGCCGCCGCGGAGCGCCTGCGGGCCCGGATCGATGGCCGGCCGGTGTATGTGTCCGTGGACATCGACGTCCTCGACCCGGCCCACGCACCCGGCACCGGCACCCCCGAGGCGGGCGGGCTGACCAGCCGGGAACTGCTGGTCCTGCTCCGTGAGCTCGCCTCGGTGGACGTCGTGTCCGGTGACATCGTCGAGGTGGCGCCCGCCTACGACCACGCCCAGATCACCGGGATCGCCGCGGCGCACACGGCGTACGAGATCGTGTCGACCATGGCTGTCGCCCCGCACCCGGCGCGCTCCCGACCCGCCCACACCGTGCCCACCGACGCCATGGCCGCGCCCGCGCCCGCCGCGACGGCATAGGCGGACCTCGGAAGGCTCAGCAGGCGCGGCGCACGGTCACAGGCCGACCCGCCCGGACGGGTTGTCCGCGTCGAACAGCCGCCCGGCCCGCACATACGACTCCAGCGACGCCGCCGACCGCCAGCGGCCCTGCCGCATGATCGACCGGTCGTTCACCCCGGCGCGGGCCGCGGCTGTCGCGAACCCCGACCGCAGCGAATGACCGGCGAAGTCGGCCGGGTCCAGCCCGGCGGCGGCCACCCGCCGCTGCACGATCCGCGCCACCGATCCCGGGTACAGCCGCACCGTGCCGACCTGCCCGTGCCGGTTGATTCCGCGGAACGCCGGCCCGTCGGCCAGCGGTGTGCCCGCCGCCGCGGCCGCCGCGACCCAGCCCCGCCACGCCCGCACCGGGCACGTCGGCCGGTACGACCCGTACGCCAGGCCGACCTGTGCCCCGGCGGCCTCCTGGTCGGTCTTGGAGCGGCGCACCGTCACGACCAGCCCGTCGTCGGTCTCCACCAGGTCGGTGGTGTCCAGGCCGACCAGCTCGCTGCGGCGCAGGCAGCCGGCGAACCCCACCAGCAGCAGCGCCCGGTCCCGCACATCGGCGAGGTGGGTGTCGTCCAGCCCGGCGACCACCCGCGACAGCAGCGACGTGTCCAACGCCGCCTTCCGGCTCGGCCGCACCCCGCGAGAACGGCGGATACCGTTCCACACCGCCGACACCTCCGCCGCCGCGGTCGGGTTCGTCACCCGGGCCAGCTGGTGGGCGACCGAGATCGCCGCGAGCCGGCGGCGGATCGTCGACGGGGCGTACCCGTCGTCGGCGAGCGCGGCGATGTACCCGGCGACGGTGACGGCGGTGGCGGGGACGGCGACCAGCGCCACCGGCTGGCCGGCGCACCAGGCCCGGAAATGACGCAGGTCCGCGTCGTAGGCCCGCCACGTCGCCGCCGACCGCGATGCCCGGGCATAATCCCCGACCCGCTCGGCCAACGGCTCCGCGAGCTCCCCCCCGAGCTGCCCGCCGGGCACCATCGCACCGCCGGCGCCCACCACCTCGCCTTCCAGCACCTCACCCGCGAGTGTCTCGGTCGCGCCGGGCGTGCCGGACGGGTCAGCCGGGTCGGCCGGTGCTGGAGGGCCGGCCACGGTGACAGCAGGGGAGGGAGTCGCCAACGCGCCGTCACGACCGTCACCATCGCGATCGTCGTCGACACTCTGCCCGACCACCACCGGCTCCCTCCCACCCCGCCGCCATGCCCCTGCTCGATGATCGTAGGCTCCGCCGCGGCGCGGGGCCGGCGGCGACCGGCCCCTACCGGCCGGCGTGGCGCAGGGCGCCGATCCCGACGTCCAACGCGGCCTGCAGATAGGTCAGCCGACCGGTGGACATGAGCATCAACACCCCGCCCTGCACGCCGGCCAGCAGCGCGGCGGCATGGCGGGCCGGGTCCACCTCGGCGCCGACCTGACCGGTGGCCCGCATCGCCGCCACGCCAGCGGCCAGTTCCGCCTCCCAACGGCCCATCAGCTCCGCCACCACCGCCTGCGCCCCGGGAGTCGCCCGCCCCACCTGGGTGAGCAGCCCCCCGAGCGGACAGTCCCGGCCCTGTGCCTGATAGCGGGCCAGCACCCGGTCCCGCCAGCCCTCCCACGCGGCCCACGATGTCAACGCCCCCAGCTGGGGCTGCTGGTCGGCGAGCACCTGGTCGGCCTCATGGCGGGCCACCGCGAGCAGCAGGTCCTCACGGCCGCCGGGGAAGTAGTGGAACAGCTGGCTCTTGCTGGTCGCGGTCTGCTCGCGGATGTCGTCCAGCGTCGTGGCGGCGACGCCGTGCGTGCGGATCCGCGCCGCCGCGCCGGTGATGATGCGCGCCCGGGTGGCCTCGCCCTTCGACGTCAACGCCCGTGCCATGGCCCCACCCTCCCATTTCTGGACTTGCGGGTCCAATTTCTGTGGGGCAGAGTCCGACCCGGCACCAGCCAGACCGCACCAGCCGAACACCGCCCCCACCATCACAAGGCAGGTCGCCCGCCATGACCGTCACCCCTCTGCAGGACCAGACCGCGCTGGTCACCGGCTCCACCGACGGCATCGGAGCCGCGATAGCGACGCAGCTCGCCGCCGCTGGCGCCCATGTCCTCGTCACCGGCCGCGACAGCGGCCGCGGGCGGGACGTCGTCGCCGCCGTCGCCGCCGCCGGTGGCACGGCCACGTTCCTGCGCGCCGACCTCGCCGGCGGCTCCGCCGCCGTCACCGGGCTCGCCGCCGCCGTCCACGACACCACGGGGCGGCCGCTGGACATCCTGGTCCACAACGCCGCCCGCCTCGTCGACCCGGCACCCACCGACCAGGTCGACGAGGACGTGATCACCGGCGTGCTCGCCGTCAACGTCACGGCAGCGTTCCTGCTCACCGCGGCGTTCGCGCCCGCGATGGCCGCCGCCGGCAGTGGGGCGATCATCAACATCGGATCGGTCAACGGGCTGATCGGCATGGCCGGGTCCGCGCTCTACGGTGCTTCCAAGGCCGCGCTGCATTCCCTGACCCGCTCCTGGGCCGCCGAGTACGGCCCGCGGGGGGTGCGGGTCAACACCATCGCGCCGGGCCCCACCCTCACCCGGCGGACCGAGGCGATCAGTGATCATCTAGCGCCGATGCTGGCGCGGGTCCCGTCGCGGCGGGCCAGCACCCTCGACGAGGTCGCCGCCGCCGCGGTCTTCCTCGCCGGCCCGGCCGCGGCCAACATCCACGGCGCCACCCTGACGGTCGACGGCGGCTGGTCCGCGCTGTAGTCGTGCTGCGGCCGGCGGCTGCGCCGCGGGGTGCGGCGAGACGACGCCGGCGGGAGGGCGGGGGAGTGCGCCGGCAACGACACGACGTCTGACCAACCAGCACGACTACGGCCTGCGCGAATCCGACCTGGCCGGCCTGCCCCAGGAGATCATCGACCGGTTCCTGGAGTTCCGTTCCGTCGAGTTCGAGACCGAACACCCCGTCGTGCGCATCCACCTGGCAACGGCACCCATCCCTCCTCCGGTCCGACCGGGGGAGGGAAAAACACCTGGCCTCGCCGCAGCCTGTCTGCCAGGGTGATCCGATGATCAAAGAGGATCTTCCGGGTGGTCTGGTGGCACGTCGCCCCCGCGCTGACGACCAGCCACGGGTGCTGGCCGTCCTGGACGACTGGTGGGCCGGCTTCGGCGGTGACGCCGGCTCCCTGCAACGCAGCCGGCTGCTGCCGCGGCTGTTCTTCGAGCACTTCACCGCCAGCAGCTACCTGGTCGAACACGCCGACGGCACGGTCGCCGCGTTCCTCATCGGCCTGCTGTCACCGTCGCAGCCCGACGTCGCCTACATCCACTTCGTCGGGGTCGACCCGGCGCTGCGCCGCCACGGCGTCGCCGCCGCCCTCTACCGCCAGTTCTTCGCCGACGCGGCGCGGTACGGCCGTCGGCAGGTCCGCTGTATCACCAGCCCGGGCAACACCACCTCGCTGGCGTTCCACACCGCGCTCGGTTTCCGCGTCGAACCCGGTGACATCACCGTCGACATCTCCGACGCCGTCGACGGCCGAACGTCCGAGCCCGACATCCCGCACGGCAGGGTCACCGCCCACCGGGACCATGACGGGCCGGGGCTGCACCGCATCGTGTTCACCCGCCCCCTGAACGGCGAGCCACCCACGACCACATCCACGACATCCAGGCCGGCATCCGCGCCGGTCGGCCCGCACACCGGACGTGACGTCCGGGTGTGCTTCCTCGGGGACTCGTTCACCGCCGGTGTCGGTGACCCCACCCGCCTGGGCTGGGTGGGACGTCTCGCCGCCGCCACCGACCCCGACGGCACGTACCTGACGACCTACAACCTCGGGATCCGCCGCGAGACCTCCACCCAGATCCACGCCCGGTGGAAGAGCGAATGCCTGCCGCGGCTGCCCGCGGGCACCGACAACCGGCTGGTGCTGTCCTTCGGTGTCAACGACACGACCGTCGACGACGATGACACCACCGTCGGCGGGCAGCGGCCGCGGGTGCCGCTGGAGGAGTCGGTCGCCACCGCGCGCACCCTGCTCACCGAGGCCGGTGGGCTGCTGCCCGTGCTGATGGTCGGCCCGCCACCCGGGCTCGACGAGGCCAGGAACAGTCGCATCCGCGCACTCGACGTGCGGTACGCGGCCGTCTGCGGCACCCTCGACGTCCCCTACGTCAGCGTCTTCGACGCGCTCGCGGCCCGGCCGGCGTGGGCGGCCAGCCTCGCCGCCGGTGACGGCGTCCACCCCGGAGCCGTCGGCTACCAGCTGCTCGCCGACCTCGTCCGCGGCCCCTGGTGCAGCTTCCTGAACACCAACGGTTCCTGAACGCCGGCCCCGGGCGGGGCCGGCCGGCGGACCCACATCCAGCATTCCACTATTTCTACCGATTAGATGGACATAATCCGCTACTTGATCTAGCATCGCGGAACCACCCGCCACCCACCGGCACGTTCCGGCGGCGGTGCGCACACCCACCCGCCCAGTCCGCGCTCAGTCCGCGCTCAGGAACGGATCCCCCGCGAAATGTCGACCGTCCACCCCGCGGCACCAGCGATCGGCGAGGAACCCACCCTCGTCGACACCGCCGACGCCGGCACCGCCCACCCGGCGGTCGCCACCCCGGGCACGGCAGGGGACCGGCCACCGTCGGAACCGGAGACGCTGCTGGGGAAACGCCCCACCCGGCGGCTCGGGTGGCGACCCCCACGGCTGCTCCGCCGCGGCATCGGCCCGCTGCTGCTGCTCGCCCTGTGGCAGCTCGGCTCCACCACCGGTGCGATCGCCCCCGACACCATGCCCGCCCCCGACACGATCGTGACCACCGCCTGGGACCTGCTCCGCGACGGCTCCCTGCCCGAAGCTCTGGTGGTATCCCTGCGCCGGGTCACCTACGGCCTGCTCCTCGGTGGACTCGCGGGCCTCGTCCTGGGCCTGCTGTCCGGCCTGTTCCGCATCGGCGAGGACCTCATCGACGCACCGATGCAGATGCTGCGCACCCTGCCGTTCCTCGGCCTCATCCCACTGTTGATCATCTGGTTCGGGATCGGGGAGACCCCGAAGATCACCCTCGTCGCGCTCGGGACGGCGTTCCCCATCTACCTCAACACCTATGCCGCGATCCGCAACGTCGACGGACGTCTCGTCGAGGCCGCCGAGACCCTCGGCCTGCGCCGCTGGCAGCTCGTGGTCCATGTGATCCTGCCCGGCGCGCTGCCCGGCGTCCTCGTCGGGCTGCGCTACTCCCTCGGCGTGGGCTGGCTCGCCCTGGTCATCGGTGAACAGGTCAACGCCGATGCGGGCATCGGCTTCCTGATGATGCAGGCCCGCGAGTTCCTGCAGACCGAGATCGTCATCGTCTGCCTGATCGTCTACAGCCTGCTGGGCCTGGCCAGCGACGTCGCTGTCCGCCTGCTGGAAAAGGGAGCGCTGTCATGGCGACGCGGATTCTCCGGCCGGTGACCACGATCACCGCCACGGTCACCGTGGACGACCCGCCGACCCCGGCCGCCACCGCCCACCCCGGCGGTCACACACCACCGGCACCGAAGCGGGCGGACGCACCTGCGGTCCAGGTCCGCGGCCTGAGCCGGGCGTTCGGTGCGCGCAGCGTGATCGACGGCCTGGACCTCGACATCGACGCCGGTACCTTCGTCGCCCTGCTCGGCCGCAGCGGCTGCGGCAAAAGCACCCTGCTGAGGGTCCTGGCCGGTCTGGACCGCGACGCCGACGGGCAGGTCGTCGTGCCCCGCCGGCGCGCGGTCGCCTTCCAGGAACCCCGCCTGCTGCCCTGGAAGCGGGTCTGGCGCAACGTCTCACTGGGCCTGACCGGCCCCCAGCCCCGCGAACGTGCCCTCGCCGCCCTCGACGAGGTCGAGCTCGGCCACCGCACCACTGCCTGGCCGCTGACTCTCTCCGGCGGTGAGGCACAACGCGCCGCCCTGGCCCGCGCCCTCGTCCGCGACCCGGACCTGCTGCTGCTCGACGAGCCCACCGCCTCCCTCGACGCGCTCACCCGGCTGCGCATGCAGGGCCTGATCGCCAGCCTGTGGGAACGTCACGCCCCCGCCGTCGTGCTGGTCACCCACGACGTCGACGAGGCCCTCGCCCTCGCCGACCGGGCCCTGGTGATGCGCGACGGCCGCATCCACGCCGACCTCCCCGTGCGGGTACCCCGCCCCCGCGACCCCGCCGACCCGCAGATGTCGGCGCTGCGCGTCCACCTGCTCGACCTGCTCGGCGTCCGCCAGCACTGAGCCAACCAGCACTGAGCCACCGATCCAGCTGATGCAGGCGTCCGCCGAGCCGGACGTCCGCTGACCGCGGCATCCGCAGCCACCGAATTCGTACCTGACCCTGAAGGGGAACAACGACCGTGTCCACATCCGCCCGTCGTCGCAGATGGGCCGTCTGGCCGCTCCTGCCGCTCCTGCTCGCCGTGTTCGCCGCCGGCTGCTCCTCAGGCTCCGACGACGACCCCGACACCACGGCGGCCACCGCGACCGGCGGCAGCGTCGACCTGTCCTCGGTCACGCTGCGGATCGGTGACCAGAAGGCCACCGCCGTCCAGGCGCTGCTGGACAGCGCCGGCGCACTGGACGGCGTCCCCTACAGGATCGAGTGGAGCACCTTCACCTCCGGCCCGCCGCAGATGGAGGCGCTGGCCGCCAACGCGATCGACATCGGCTCGGTCGGTGACACCCCGGCCGTGTTCGCCGCCGCGTCCGGCGCCGACATCCGCATCGCCGGCGCCTACCGCGAGGACCCCTCCGGCGCGGCGATCCTCGTACCGAAGGACTCCCCGATCCGCACTCCCGCCGACCTGCGCGGCCGTAAGATCGCCTACGCGCAGGGCTCGTCGGCGCATTACCACCTGCTCGCCGCGCTGACCAAGGCCGGCCTGACGTTCGACGACATCACCCCCGCGATCCTGCAGCCCTCCGACGCGCTGGCCGCGTTCGGCAAGGGTGACATCGACGCCTGGGCGATCTGGGACCCCTACACCGCGATCGCCCAGCAGACCGCGAACGCCCGCGTCCTCGTCGACGGCGACGGCCTGGTCGCCGGCCTCAGCTTCCAGGTCGCCCGCGCCAAGGCCCTCGACGACCCGGCCACCTCCGCGGCGATCAGCGACTTCCTGGTCCGCCTCGCCAAAGCCCGCCTGTGGGCCATCGACAACAAGGACACCTGGGCTGACCGTTGGGCCAAGGAGACCAACATCAGCGTGGACGTCGCCCGCACCGCCGTCGCCCGCCAGGACCGTCGGCCCGTCGCCGTCGACGCCACCGTGATCGCCGACGTGCAGAAGATCGCCGATGCCTTCCACGGCGCCAAACTGATCCCCACCAAGGTCGACGCCGCCAAGCTCACCACCGACCGCTACAACGCCGCCGTCACCGCCACCGCCCCCCGCTGACCGGTCACGCCGCGGGTCTGACCACTACAGTGTTCGGAAGCGACGGTCAGACCCGCGGCGCCCGCGCCGTGCCGACGGACAGACAGCGGCGGCGACGGCTGCACCGGACCTGGTCGCCCCGGCCGCAGCCCCACAGCCCCACAGGGCTGACCGGCTGATCGGCATCCGGCTACGGTGAGTAGATGCAGTCCGATCCCCAGGACCGTCCGTCGCGGGCCTACGTCAGCGTCCTGGACATCACCTTCGACGAGCAGGAGCCAGCAGCCGGCCCCGCCCCACAACCGCCACTGCTCGCCGACGAACACCTGGCCTCCGCCCGCCGCCGGGTCACCGACCTGGTGACGGCGGCACTCACCGAACTGCACCCTTTCTCCCGCCAGCTCACCGTCACCGTCACCGCACCGGACAACGCCGACCTCGTCGCCGCCGCGGCCTGGCTGGAACGCAACCCTGCCGCCGTCGCCTCGCTGCGCGCCCACCTCGGCCCCGCGCAGTCCCCGCCAGCCCGACCCGTGGCACCGGACTCGGACTCCGAGCCCGGACCGGTTGACCGGCCAGGGCAGCCTGACCAGGCCGAACTCGTCGGCTGGCTGGGGTTCTGGCTGGTCACCAGCACCGACCCGTCCGGCGGCACCACCGAGCGCCGTGTCCAGCCCACGACCGACCCGGCCGAGCTTGCCGTCGACCTCGCCAACTGGCTGCAGGACGCCCTGGCCGACGCCTGGATCTCCGACCCGGCCCCGGCCTGCCCCGGCCACCCACATCCCCTACGCCCCGAGGTTCACGACGGGGCACCCTGGTGGGCCTGCCCGGCAGGTGGACTCGTCCGCCCCTGGCACACCGCCACCAGGACGGGACCTCCGACCGAGACATGAACACGGACGCGGGTGTGCTTCCCAGCGGCACGGTTCCTTTGCCATCCGGTGCACACGCCGAAGGCGTTGTGGGTTTGTATGGCGGCATGGGTGACGCGCTGGACACGGTGAAAAAGGTGATCGCCGCCTTCGAGACCGGTGACCGGGAGACACTGCTCGGCCTGCTCGCCGAGAACGTGGTGATGGAGGCGCCCGGCGCGTTGCGCCTCGTCGGGCGTGAGGCGGCGGTCGACCACAGCGATGCCTTCCTGTCCGCCTTCGAGGACGTCGACGTCGACACGCATCTGCTCGTGGAGCAAGGCCCGCTGGTCGTCGAGGAGTCCACGCTGACCGCCCGGCACACCGGCCCGTACACGGCCACCGGTGGGGAGCCGCCGATCCCGGCGAGCGGCAACCTCGTGGCCCTGCGGATCGTCGAGGTGTACCGGGTCGACAGTGGTCTGGTCACAGAGAACCGCATCTACTTCGATGAGACCCGTCTACGCCGCCAGCTCCGCCCCGACCGCTGAGCTCGCAACGGTCCCCTCAGCCTCAGTCCGGCTGGAAGAACGCGAGCATTCTCCGGCTGGCGTCCGGCGCCGTCAGCATTTCCTGGACCGCCGCGGACCGCCGGGCGGCCGCACTGGTGCGTTCGAACATCTCGCGTTCGTACTCCTTGACAGCGGCAGGAAAGTCGCCCGGATGTGCGGCGAGCGCGAGGCCGAGCAGCGCACCGTCGAGCAGCGCCATGTTGGCGCCCTGCCCCACCGGCGGCATCAGATGCGCGGCGTCGCCGAGCAGTGTGACGTCCGGTCTCGCCGGCCAGGTCAGGCCGGCGGGGAGAGTCATGATCGACCTCGGCACGATCATGTCGTCGCAGGCCGCGATCAGCGCGGTGAACCGGGGGTCCCAGCCGGTGAACAGGTCGATCAGCCGCGTCCGGGCCGCGGCCGGGTCCTCGAACGGGATCGCGCTGGTGGCGAACCAGTCCTCGGCAGTGGAGTAGAAGCTGAGATAGACGCGGACACGGCCGTCGCCGCCCCGCTGCGCGGACAGGGACCGCCCGTTGCCGAGCACCCAGTAGTTGCCGCGCCCGACCATCGCCGCGAGATCGGGATGGGTCCGGTCGACGTCGGGAATACCGAGCTCGACCGCGTTCTGGCCGGTGTGCGCGGGACGGGCGTCGGTGAGCAGCCCGCGGACCCGGGAGTCCGCGCCGTCGGCGCCGACCAGCAGGTCAAACGGTGCGGTGCGGCCGTCGGTGAAACGTGCCACGCCGTTGTCGGCGGACGCGAACGCGTGCCCCCAGCGCACCGTGTGCCCGGGCAGCGAGTCCAGCAGAAGGTTGCGTAGATCGCCACGGTCGACCTCGGGCCGCTCGGACGGGGCGTCCGGGGGTGTGTCCTGCTGTAGCAGCAGGGTGCCGTTCGGCTCGAGAAGCCGCATGTCCTGACCTTCGGGGCGGGCGATCGCGTGGAACTGGTCGATCAGGCCGGCCACCCGCAGCGCCCGCTGCCCGGAATGGATGTCGAGCATGCCGCCCTGACCGCGTGCGTCGCGTGAGGCCTCCCGTTCGTACACAACGGCGTCGATGCCGTTCACCTGCAGCACACGGGCAAGGGCGAGGCCGCCCAGCCCGGCTCCCACGATGGCGATGACCATCGCCGCCTCCGATCCGTCCCAGCGTCTGCTACGCCGTATTGATCGATACGCTGTATCGATATTGCGCAGCGTATCGTCGCCGGCATGCTGGTGTGGGAGAGGCCCGAGCCGCCGGACCGGCCGGTACCGGCCCCGCTGAACCGGGAGCGGATCGTGCGAGCGGCGATCCGGCTGGCCGACGCGGACACCCTGGAAGCGGTGTCGCTGCGCAAGGTCGCCGCTGCACTGGACGTCGGCCCGATGCGCCTGTACGGCTACATCGCCACCAAGGACGAACTGTTCGACCTGATGGTCGACGAGGTCAACGCCGAGATACGCCCGAGCGGAAACGGCTGGCGGGAGGTGTTGAGCTCCCTCGCCGACGCCACCCGCGACGCCGCGCACCGGCACGAATGGTTCGCCGACCTGATCGGTGGGCGACCGCAGCTCGGACCGCACACACTGGCGAGGCTGGAGGCCGTCACAGCCGCGCTCGGCGGTGTCGACCTGAGCACCGCCGTGCCGGCGATCGCCGCGGTCGACGCGTATGTCGTCGGCGTGGTGCGCCGGGAGATCACCGAGCGGCGGGCTGAGCGGGCCACCGGGATGAACAAGAGGCAGTGGCAGCTGACGTACGGTCCCTACCTGCAGCGGACCTTCGCCACCGGCCGGTTTCCCGCCCTGGCCACGGCCGTCCACGACGGCCCCCACCTGGACGCCGACCAGGCCTTCCGCGCCGGCCTCGACTTCCTTCTCGACGGCATCGAAGCCCGCATCGCCCGCGTCTCACCCTGACCCACGACGCGCCCGGCGACGTCCCAGGCTGGACGTCTCCAGCCGCCGCCCGTCGGAGCCGGGGGGATGCTGCTGGCGCGGATCACCACCAGATCGCGGCGCCGGAGTATTTCGTAGTCGCCGCTTCGTCGGGCGGCCTGCAAGGATGATCAGGTCATGGTTCGCATCGCAGCCGTCGGAGATCTGCACGCCAGGCCGGGCACCGCGGCCCGACTGCGGCCGGAGTACCAACGCGTAGCCGAGGTAGCCGACCTCCTCCTGCTCGCCGGCGACCTCACCCAGGACGGCGGAACCGATTCCGCCGCGGAGGTGTGTGATCTGTTTGGCGGGCTTGATCTGCCAGTGATCGCCGTTCTCGGCAATCACGACTACGCGCGTGGCGAGGAAACGACGTTCACCGAGATGTTGACCGATGCCGGCGTGACCGTGCTGGAGGGAACGGCGACGGTCGTCGACACCGCGCAGGGCCGGGTCGGGATCGCCGGCGTCAAGGGATTCGGCGGAGGTTTCGCCGGCCGCACGATCGCGAAGCACTGCGAGCCGGAGATGAAGGTATTCGGCCGCCATGGCGCGGCAACCGCGCAGGCGTTAGGGCACGCACTGGACGATCTTGACGTTGACCTGCACGTAGCGCTCACGCACTACGCGCCGACCCGCACCACCCTGGTGGGTGAGCCGTTGGAGCTCTACCCGTTCCTGGGCAGCCACCTGCTCGGCGCGGCGATCGACGGCGAACCCGTGTCGTGGCCAGAGCAAGAGAACAGGACAGAAGGACTCCCGTTGACCGGTATGGCCCCCAGCGAACGGCGACAGGTGAAGCTGGCCCTGCACGGTCACGCGCACTACGGGACCGAAGCCGGCGCGACGCCTGCCGGCACGGAGGTCCGAAACGTGGCCGCGCCGGTCATCGGCGCCCCGTTCGCCGTGTACCGGCTTCCGGAAGTGATCCGTATCGGGTGATGCGCGACGACGGCGCGGTCGGGGGCCGCTTGAGACCCACACCCGAGGTCTCCAGCCGCAGACCGTGGGGCAGGTAGCGGACGGGTGTGTAGGCGACCGGAAAGCCCTCGACCGGAATCGTCTGCTGGACGTTGACCACACCCGCGACGACCACCGGAGAATCCACGACCGGCAGCCTGCCATCAGGACGGTCCCCGCCACCAGAGCGTCGACAACCGTCGGGTTCTCGCCGGGATTGTCGTCATGAGTACCGATAACAGTGCGATGGGCTACGGTCGAGATCGTGACTGCTCTGGATGCGGAGGCGGTGCGGGAGGCGCTGCTGACCGAGACCGATCTGCTGGCGGATCTCTATCGCGACTGCGATCCCACCACGCCCATCCCGACCTGCCCAGGCTGGACCCTGGCCCAACTGGTCGGCCACGTCGGCGGCGCGCATCGCTGGACCGCGACGATGGTGACGCACCGCAGCACCGAGAACATCGACTACGCCACCGTCCCCGACGTGCGGCGGCCACGCGATCAGCAGGCGGCGGTCGAATGGCTGCGCGACAGCGCCCGGCAGGTCATCACCGCGGTCGACGCGACCGGTGCCGAGGTACCGGTGTGGACCCCGTTCGCAGGGGTGCGCCCAGCGCGGTGGTGGATCCGGCGCCGGCTGCACGAGGCCACCGGGCACCGCGCCGACGCGCTGCTGGCACTCGGCCGTGACGTGGTCATGGCACCCGCGATCGCCGCCGACGGCCTGTCCGAACTGCTCGCGATCGGAGCGCCCTGGTTCGCGACACCGCTCGACGACGGGAACAGCCTCACCCTGACCGCGACCGACAGCGCCGCGGCCTGGTCGATCGTTCGCAGCGGAGACACCGTCACCTGGACCGCGGAACCCGCCACCGCCACCGCCACGGCCACCGTCTCCGGTGCCGCGGTCGCCCTGTATCTGCTCGCCCTGCGCCGGATCTCCGCCGGCGACGCCAGGCTGACAGTCTCCGGCGATCCGAAGGTTCTCGACACCTGGCTTGACCGCACCGCCTTCTGACTTCCGATGCGCAGACCTGTCCCCATCATTCTTCTGGCACTTCTGCTGGCTCTCACCGTGCTGGGGATAGTCACGGTCCGACTGGTCGTATACGAGTTCGGGGGTCCGACCGCGAAGCGGAAGGCCGTCACCGTCCCGCCGGTCGACGGTGTCCGGATCACCTCGATGACCGTGTACTCCGGCCGCCTTCCCCCATGCCCCGAACCCGCCTTCGACGACTACGGGCACCACGACGATCCCGTCATCCGCCCCCTCCCCACCGGCGGCCCCGGGATCTCAGCCACCTACGAGCTCCACAACGAGGACACCGAGGTGTTCACCTACACGATCCGGTTCATGTTCCTCGCGGGCACCATCCAGGTGGGGGCCTTCACCGACGAGGTCGTGCGTTCGGTGCGCCCCGGCGCGACCGTGCGCGGCACGGTCCAGCCCGAAACGCAGGACCCCTACACCTGCCCGGTGACCCGGGTGAAGGTCGCCGAGGTGACGAAGGTGCCTGACTCCGAGCTTCCGCCCCCGCCCGAACGATGCCCACCCTCGGGGCTGCGCCTCACCTCCGATCACACCGCGGCGATGGGGCTGCGCGTCGTGGGTCTGCACCTGCAGAACTGCGGGACGGACGACTACGCACTCGACGGCTACCCGTTGCTGGAACTGCTGGACACCGACCGGTCACCCGTCGACGGTGCCCGGATCACGCACGGCAGCGGGGGTGTCAGCGGCATCTCGCTACCAGGATCCGGATTCGACGAACCAGCCCACCCGCTGGTCCTGAAACCGGGCGAGAGCGCCGTATCCGAACTCGCGTGGCGCACGGACACGCCCATCGTCCCGTACCTCAGGGTGCGGGCCCAGCCGGATGCCGCCCCGGTGACCCTGACGCTGCGCCTCGACCTCGGCACCACCGGCACACTGGCCGTCAGCCCCTGGAAACTCCCGCCGTGAAACCACACCACCGGGCCGCACGGGGTTCGCACCGCATGTGCGCGGCTGACCGGCGTACACCGACCACGGCGCCTGCGGGAAAACCTGTTGGCAGTCCGTGGCGACCCGCTGCTAGCCTCGCGGAGGCCGTGCGAGAGAACGAGGAGGTGGTACCCGTGAACGCAGTATCGACACGGGTGCTCTCCTCCGGGGTCACGGTCGGGCGGTAGGTCGTCCGGGAGCGCCGTTGCGAGCTCTCCCGAAAGGCACGACCATGCGATTCACCTCCGAACAGCACGCCGACAACGGCGTCCTCGAACGTGCGTTCACCCTCGGCGAGATCCCCGGCATCCTGTGGACGCCCACATCCGCCGCATCCGCGGCCGCACCGGTCCCGCTGATCCTGCTCGGCCACCCCGGCGGACTGCACAGGATGTACCCCCGGCTGGTGGCCCGGGCCCGGCGCTGCGCGGCGGACGGCTTCGCCACCGCGACGATCGAGCTGCCCGGCAGCGGTGACCGGCCTCGATCCGACGCCGCTGAGCAGGCCCGCGCCGACCTGCACCGGGCCCTTGCGGCCGGCGAGCCGGTCGACGAGGAGATCGTCGACCGGCTCGTCCTCCCGCTGGTCGACAAGGCGGTCCCGGAATGGCGGACGGCCCTGGACGCCCTCCTTTCACTGCCCGGGATCGGCGGCCCGGTCGGGTACTCGGGAGGGGTGATCGCCATCGGCATCCGGCTGGCGGTGGTCGAGCCGCGCATCTCGGCCGCCGGCCTGTTCGCCGGGAGCTTCGTGCCTCGCACCATGTTCGAGGAGGCACGGCGGATCACCATCCCGCTGCACGTTCTGCTGCAGTGGGATGACGAAGGAAACGACCGGCAGGCGGCCCTGGACCTGTTCGATGCCTTCGGCTCCCAGGAGAAGACGCTGCACGCCAACATGGGCGGGCACACCGGCGTCCCGCCGTTCGCGGGGGACGCCGTGGCCGGATTCTTCACCCGGCACCTGAGATGAGGCCGGGCCGTCAGGCCCGCAGCAGACGGTAGGAACCGTCGGCCAGGCCACCGTTCGTCGAGGACAGGTCCCGGCCCACCTCGATGAACGGTAGCCAGATGAGCGGTGGCCAGCGTCACGCCAACGCTGATCACGGACTGACACACCAGGAGAAGTCCGGCGATCGAATCCACCCGGCGGTCTGGCCAGTTCTCTCCCTGCCGAGTGCAGGATGACAACGCGATGACGATCATGATCCTCCGTGTCGTCGACGCGGCCGCCCGCCTGGGTGCGCGCTCCGGATCCACACCCGTCGAACATTCCGTTTCGTTGTTACGTATGTCTGGCGACGAAACGACGAAACGGAAGCCGCTCGGACGGGCTGGGTCGCCACCGACTCCCCCAACGTCTAACGCCCGAGAAGGGAGGCTTATCGGGCGTTAGCCTCCGAGGGTCGCCTGGGGGAGTCCTGATGTGGGAGTCGCATCAGGCGCTACATTTCGTTACAGTCGCGCGACAGAACGGAACGTTACGAAACGGAACGGGCTGCGGGTCGGGGTGGGCCAGCAGTGACCGGCCTCGGTCCGACGCCGCCGAGCAGTCGGTCCCGCAATGGCAGGCGCCCCGGGGAAACACAGATTGCTCTGACCGTCGCGGGCGGAGCGCGGAGCGACGAACCGGCAGGTTGCCGCCGTCGTCTACCTCAGCGAGAAGACCGTCGAGATGCACCTGACCCGGATCTACCGCAAGCCCGGCATCCGTGGCCGCACGGAGCTGGCCGCTCTGTTCGCCGGCCAGCGAGATACCGACCGTGACGCGAAGCCCTGAGCCCGGTGAATGCGCATGGGCGCTGCTGACGGTGACCGCCATCCGCTGTTGTTCCGCTTCGCAGTCCTACCTGAAGGGTCCCAGCGCGAGAACTCCCAGCATATGCATCACGCCGAGAAATCCGACGGCGTGCACCAGCGCGAAAAATCCTGCGGCCGCCAGAATCACCACCAGTAGAGGGACTCCCAGGAATCCATTCCACCAGTCCGTCCACCAGTCCAGGGCCAGGGTCAGGAGGCCGAACGCAACGGGAAACCCGACCACCGCCAGCAGGGTGTAGACGGGAATCCGCCAGGAGTTGGGCGCGGCTGTTCGCGCCCACACCGCGAAGAAAACGAGGAAGACAAGTACCGCCAGCGAGGTCCCCACGGCGACCCTGTATTCCGTGGGGATATTGACGGATGTGATGAACCTGGGGCGCCGGGGGGCAGGGTCTGGATTTTCGAACCTTCGTCCTGCTGGAGCTGACTGGCCGGGTGTGGTCGGTTCCCCTTCTACCCGGCCGTCTTCCTCCGGCATCGTCATGCTGTCGGCGCCGGGTGTCCGCTGGGATTGTCCGCGAGGGGTGCGGTCCGGTCGGACCGTGCTGGGCCTCGGGTTCGCATGATCCGGCCCCCCGTCGGGTCGCGCCAGCTACGGACGATCACCGTCTGGCTGGCTGGTCTCGCGTTACGGTGAAGTTGCCTCAGAAAGGAGTTCTGCCGTGAAGGAAACCTACATGGCACCAGTACGGACGGGGTGGGGACAGCCCAGGAACGCGCAATATTTGCTTCCCGAAAGAGAGCATCGGGTGATCTTCGGGTCGTGGATCCGGTCGATCTTCGCGATCGCCGTGCTGGTCGGGCGGGGTGACGGCCACCGAACCGCCCGGCGGGCCGCGATCGCCGGGCGGGGATCGACAGCGTGACCGATCGGACCTCGGCGCAGGGCGGGTTCGACGCGACCCTTCCCCTGCGGGTGCTGCTGGGCTTCGTGGCGGTCCTCGGGACGGCGGTATGCCTGTTCGGCGCGGAGCTCATGGTGACCAACATGACCGGCGACCCACTGACCCGAGACCAGATCGTCACCAGCGCCCAGATCCTGGTCCAGGCCGCTGTCATTGCGGCCGGCGCACCCCTGGGCGCGCTTCTGCTGGCCTGGCTGGTCCGTGACCAGGGTGCCGTCAGGCGGTGGGCGGTCGCGTTCGTCGTCGGTCTGATCGTCGCCGTCCTGATTCTCCAGGAGCGGGAGAACCACCTGCGTCATTGCCAGTCGAGAGGAACCGCACCCTGCACCGAGTACAGCATCGCCGGGAGGTACACGTCGCCGCTGGTGGCGGCAGCCGACGGCAGTGCCTGATCGCGCTGCCGCGAGGACCCGCAGATGGCCACATGGACAGGGAAAAAGCAACTTGGACAACGCCGCCGGGGGGCGGCTATCTTCACCAGCCGGGCAGCCACACCGTCAAGGACCTGCCCTGTGAGTAATTCTCGGCCATGGAGATACGCATGCCCCGTCTTGCGCTGTACACGTTCGGGATCCTGAAGTCACCTCTCGCCGATCCGTCGGCTCTCACGCGGGAGTTCCAGGAAAGCGGTGCGGCCGTCTACCGGAAGATCAGCCGGCATCCCGGATATCTCGCTCGTGCGGAAGCGGAGGTCGGCGGCCGGGGCACATTCTTTGATGCGGACTGGGGCGCATGGGGCGAGTTCGCGGTACCGACCTGGTATGAAAAGGGGCGTACCGCGGAAACCATCGCCCTGGCCGCGACCCTCTCACTCTGGACCGGTCTGCGCCCTGCTTTCGACGCCATCTACACCGGGCTGCACCGTGCGGCGCTCAACAGGCGCTATGACTGGTTCGAGAGGACAGTGCATCCGAGTCACGTCTTCTGGTGGGTCTCCGACAGCGTGACACCCACCTGGCGGGACGGGGTTTCCCGACTGGAACAGCTCCACGACCACGGCTGCGCACCGCACGCCTTCACCTTCCACCACCCGTTCACCCCGGA
The DNA here is from genome assembly GCF_001536285.1 of Parafrankia irregularis. NCBI lineage: Bacteria > Bacillati > Actinomycetota > Actinomycetes > Frankiales > Frankiaceae > Parafrankia > Parafrankia irregularis. The sequence goes on from NZ_FAOZ01000007.1 coordinate 382,406, forward strand.
CGGAACCGCGACCAGGATCGCTGACAGGGAAGTCCGAACGATCCGGACTGGCCCCCGACCCGGCTCAGGTTGAACGCGCCCGCCCGGCGGACTCCAGCACCGAGGTCAGAAAGCGACGCACCGTCTCCAGCTCGCCCGCCTCGAAACCGTCCGCGGCTGCCACCACCTCGCCGATCACCGGCCCGAAGAAGGTCCACCCGAGTTCCGTGGCCTTCTCCTCCACCTCCAGCAGCACACGTCGCCGATCGGCGGTGTCCCTGCTGCGCCGGACCAGTCCGAGCCGTTCCAGCCGATCCACCAGGGCGGTGGTCCCGGCCGAGTTCAGGAGTAGTTGCTCGCCAAGCCACCCGGGCGTGGCACGGGTACCGACCCGTGCCGCATCCAGCAGGTGGATCAGCGCGCGCACATCGGTGGGATGCAGCCCGTGGCGCGCGGCGAACCTGGCTCCCAGCAGGTCGAACTCCACGGTCACCGCGCGCAGCAGGTGCACCAGTCCCATCGCCGGGCTCTGCTCGTCCATGCCCACTCCCTCGGACCACTGGCTAATATCTCGCTGACCGAGATTATCGCTGAGCGAGAGGAATCTCCGTGTCGCCGTCCGCTTTCGATCTTGTCTACGACGAGCTCCGTGCCCGCTGGCCCGAGTCCACCGAGGAGCGCGACGTCGCTACCCCCTACGGGTCCACCCGGGTTCATGTGTACGGCCGAGCGGACGGCAGCCCGCTCCTGCTGCTACCCGGCGGCTCAGCCACCGGCCTGGTCTGGTTCGCCAACGCACCAGCTCTCGGCAGGCAGTACCGGGTCCATGCGGTTGATCTGCTGGGTGACGCCGGCCGCACCGAACGCCGGGGCGCACCGTTGAAGAGCGCCGACGATCTGGAGTCCTGGCTGGATGCGCTGATGGACGGGCTCGGGCTTGCCCGCACGCACCTGTGCGGCCACTCGTACGGCGCCTGGCTGGCCGTCAGGTACGCACTTCATACCCCGCAGCGGGTCGCCCGCCTCGCCCTCGTCGACCCGACCCAGGTCTTCGCCGGATTCCGCCCTGGCTACCTGCTGCGCGCACTGCCCACCCTGATCCGCCCGAGCGAGGCCCGTGCCCGCGCCTTCCTGTCCTGGGAGACCGCAGACGTCCACCCGGACGAGACCTGGCAGCGTCTCTACGCGCTGGCCACGACTGTTCCCGACCGCAGGTTCGTCACCGGCGGCCGCCCGCGGGCCGCCGACCTCCGCATGCCGGTGCTGGTCCTGCTCGCGGAGCACAGCCGCGCCCACCACGCCGGCAAGGTCGCCGACAGAGCCCGCCGGACGCTCTCGCAGGGCGAGGTGGCACTGCTCCCCGGAGCCACCCACCACTCTCTGCCACTCACCGCGCCGAAGCAGTTGAACGAGCGGCTGATGGACTTCCTGGGCTGACAGCGCGGAACTTCCGGCGCCGCAGGCGCCGGCGTCCGAGGAGCGCGAGGGCTGGTTTGAGGAGCGAATACTCACCGAAGCGGTGATCGCCACCGCGGACGAGGCGGGCGGCGAGGTCGGGGCGCTGGCGCCACAGGTAGCCACGGGCCCGCTCGGCGTGCAACGAGTCCGAGACGATCTTTATTCGGTCCGCGTCCTCGAGCAGGGGGATGATGTTGCTGATGTTCTCCCAGGTGGAGCGGCTGGTGGTCTCGACGGACAGCGGGCCGTGGTAGCCGCGCGTGTCGCGGGCGTAGTCCGCCATCAGGTCCGCTTCCGCCCGCGGGCCACCCACCGGGCCTCCGGCCAGGACCAGCCGGGACTTCGCCCCTTCGAGGGAACGCAGCCCGGCCCGGACCCGCCATCGATTGACCGCGTTGATGCGCTCCGACCGGTTACGGAAACCGAGCACGACCACCACCTCACCTGCCCCCGTAACACAGCCGAGGCCGGGGTGGTCCGGGGTGGTCGTGCCGAGCTGGCGCCGTGACGCCCGCCAGTGTTCCAGCTCGCCCCATCCCAGCACCCCCACGACCAGCAGGCAGGCACCTCCCAGCCGCGTTCGGGCCGCGTTCACCGGTCCGCACCCTGCCCGCTGAACGTGGCCGGGCCGCGGGTGTTCCGCCAGGTCGGGGCGAGCACGGCGGGGTCGTCGCTTCATAACTACAGATTCTAGATCGTAGAAGATCTATCTGTTGGACTTCTGTAGCCGGGCCGGCCAGCCTGGGAAGGGACAGGGCGCGCCGCGCCACCTCCACCGGGCGCCCCGGGCGCCACCCGACGAAAGGATGTCCATGTCGGACTACGAGCAGTACGAGAAGGCCATGCGCCCCGAGGACCTCACCCGCCTGTTCGTCGAACGTTCCAACGCCGGGGACGCGGCCGGGGTCGCCGCGCTCTACGAACCGGACGCGGTGCTCGCCTACCCACCCGGCGGCCAGACGGTGGGCCGCCGCGCCATCCACGCACTGTGGGAGAAGGTTCTGGCCGCAGGTCCCCGGTTCGAGCCGGAACCGTCCCTGCCGACGCTGGTCAGCGGCGACATCGCTCTCACCTCGACCCCACCCGCCGACGGGACCGGTGCTCGGGCGCAGGTCGCCCGCCGCCAGCCCGACGGCAGCTGGCTGCGGCTGCTCGACCAGCCCGAGTTCACCCGTCCCACCGCGGCGCCGGAGATGTGACGTCCCGGCAGGTCGACGCTGCGCCCCGTTACTGGAAGAGATTGACGTCCTGACGAGATTTCCTGGCGGTACCTGGCCCCTGGTCCGGAGAAGGTGGTACCTGAGGACAGGGATCCGGTTCCTCCGGAGGAGGCCGGCGGCCCCCGTCGGGACGACAGTGACCGGCATGACGAACAGGACGAAATCGCCGGCCGCCCCGCGCGTCGCGGCGTGCCCCCCGAGCGGGAACCACGAGTCGCCCGTCCCGCCTGGATGGTCGTTCGGTACGGCACGGGCCCGGGTGGGTGCGGGCCCTCGGCGGGCCGGATGACACCCGCCACCCTGCGGCGGACCGCCACGACCGGTCCCACGTTGATACTCGACGTCGCGGCGGTCACCGCCAACGTCCGCGCCATCAGCGCCATCCGCCGCCAGGCCGGTGCCCGCGGGGCCGGTGAGGTGATGGCCGTGGTGAAAGCCGACGGCTACGGGCACGGGCTGGCCGATGTCGCGCGGGCGGCGCTGGCCGGTGGCGCGACACGGTTCGGGGTGACCAGCGTCGCCGAGGCGTACACCCTGCGCGATCTGGGGTTCACCGAGCCCGTGCTGAGCTGGCTCAACCCGGTCAACGCCGACTTCACCCAGGCGACCCGCGCCGGGGTGGAGCTCGCCGTTCCCAGCCACGCCCATCTGCGGGCGGTCGCCCGTCAGACACCCGGCGCCGGTGTCCATCTCCAGCTCGACACCGGGATGGCCCGCGACGGTACCCCGCCCGAGCAGTGGGAGTCCCTGTGTCACACGGCGCGGTGCGCCGAGCGGGCCGGTTTCGTCCGTGTCGTCGGGGTGATGGGGCATCTCGCCTGCGCCGCCGAACCCGGCCATCCGGCCAACCGGCGGGGACGGGAATGTTTCGACTGGGGTGTTCGGGTCGCCCTCGGCGCCGGGCTGCGTCCCCGGGACCGTCACCTCGCGGCGACGGCCGCGACGCTGAGCGACCCGCGGACCCATCACAGTCTGAGCCGGATCGGCGCGGGCCTGGTCGGCATCGACGAGTCGGGCCGTGTGCGGCTGCGCCCGGCGCTGCGTCTGACCGCCCCGCTGGTCACCGTCCGTACAGTGCCGGCGGGAACCGCGGTCGGCTACGGGCACACCTGGACGTCCCCGCGGGCGACCCGGCTCGGCCTGGTGCCCGTCGGGTATGCCGACGGGCTGCCCCGCTGCGTCGCCGCGTGCGCGCAGGTGCAGGTCGCCGGGGTGCGCCGCCGGGTGGTCGGGCGCCTGTCGATGGACATGACCGTCATCGATCTCGGCCCCGATCCCGCCGCCTGCTCGGCGCGGGCCGGCGACGTGGTGACGCTGTTCGGCCCTGGGGACGGTGGCGAGCCGACGGCGGCGGACTGGGCCCGCTGGGCCGGAACGCTGGAGCACGAGATCGTCACCGGACTCGGGCCGCGGCTGCGCCGGGTCGTCACCACCCACACCGGCCCCGGCCCCGACGAACGGGCGACGCGATGACGGAGAGCGCCATGCGGGAGAAGAAGGACACGGCGCTGGCGGACGGCACCACGGCCGGCGGCCGGGTCGCCCGCCGGGTGGTTGTCATCGGCGGGGGGACCAGCTGTGAGCATGAGGTGTCGCTCGCCTCCGCGGCGGCGGTCACCGAGGCCCTGACCGCCGCCGGGCACGCCGTGGCGGCCCTCACCATCGACCGCGACGGCCAGTGGCGTGACCACGCGGGCCGCCTCGTCGGGCTGGCCGGTGCCGTGGAGGTGCTGCGGTCCTGCGTGGCCGTGGTGCCGATGCTGCACGGCCCGGGCGGTGAGGACGGCACACTGGCCGCACTGTGCGAACTGGCCGGGGTGCCCTACGTCGGATCCCCGGTGCGGGCCGGCGCCCTGGCCATGGACAAATGGGCGACGAAGCTCATCGCCGAGGCCGTCGGTGTCCCGACCGCACCTGGCATTCTGGTGAACCGGGCGCGGACAGCCGCCGGCGCGGTGACGGCCCCACTGCCGGCGGTGGTCAAACCGGTCTCGGCCGGCTCGAGCTACGGGGTGTCCCTGGTCCATGACGCCGCGCAGCTCACCGCCGCCGTCGAGGCCGCGTTGACGCTCGATGACCGGGTGCTGGTCGAGGAGGTGGTCTGTGGCCGTGAGATCGACCTGGCCGTTCTCGGCCGGCCCGACGGCACCCGGACGGTGGCTCCCCCGCTGGAGATCGTCACCGGGCACGCCGGGTTCTTCGACCTCGCCGCCAAGTACGACGGCTCCGCCCGGTTCCTCGTGCCCGCCCCGCTGAGCGACGCGCAGCTGGGCGTGCTGCGGGAGGCGGCGGTCACCGTGTACGACGCGCTCGGGTGCGCCGGTGTCGCCCGGGTCGACTTCTTTCTCACCGACGCCGGCCCGGTGCTCAACGAGGTCAACACGATGCCAGGATTCACCAGCCATTCGCAGGTACCGCGGATGTTCGCGGCGGCCGGTGTGGCCTACCCCGAGCTGCTGGAGCTGCTGATCGCCGACGCGGTCGCCACAGCCACAGCTGTGGCCGGGGCCGGGGCCGGGGGGCAGCGCGACGACGGCCGTGGCGACCGCGTCGGCCGTGGTCGCCTGCGGGTCGGATGAGAGCCGAGGAGGGGTTCGCCGCCGCCGCGGCCGGGACGGCGATCCTCATCGTCGGCGTGGCGGAGCTCGACCGGACGTGGCGGCCCGCCGGCTCGCCGGTCATGGACGTCGTCTTCCTGCTACTGGTCGCCGGCGCCGTCGTCGCCGCCCGGTGGGAGCCCGCGGCCGCGCTGGGCACGGCCTGGGTCGCCGGTCTCGTCCAGCTCGTCGCCGGCACACCGGTCCTGCTGGCCGAGGCCGCGCTGGTGGTGGTGCTGTTCGCCGCCGCGCGCTGGGGGCGGGTCGCCACGGTGCTGGCCGCCGCCGCCACGGTCGGTGTCGCCCCGGTCCTGGGCGTCGCCTGGGTCCGCTCGCTCGGGGTGCGGGCGGGGGGCCGCGGGGGGCATGTGCTGTACGACCTGCTGACCGGCTACAGCCGGCAGATCACCGTCTGGGGCCTGCTCCTGTTCGGCGTCACGTTCCTCGCCGTCCCGTTCCTGACCGGCCTGATGATGCGGTTCCTGTCCCGGGCGCGCACGGCGCAGGCCGCCCGCCAGGTCGCCGAGCACGACGCCCGCCAGGCCCAGGAGATCGCCCGCCTGCGCGACGCCCAGAACCGGCTCGCCCGCGACGTCCACGACGTGGTCGGGCATTCGCTGACCGTCATCCTCGCCCAGGCGGAGTCGGCGCAGTTCCTGGACGACCCCGCCAGGCTCAAGACGACCATGCGGACCATCGCGACCTCCGCCCGTTCCTCGCTGCACGACGTGCGGGAGGTGCTCGAACCGGCGCGGGAACCCGACCGGGGGCGCCGCGGCGGGCTCGACTCGCTCATCGACACCGTCCGTTCCAGCGGCCAGCCGGTCGAGACGGCCGAGGTCGGCGAGGCCCGTCCGCTGCCACCCGAGTTCGACGCGGTCGCCTACCGGACGTTGCAGGAGATGCTGACCAACGCGTTGAAGCACGGCCGGCGTGACCGGCCGACGCGGGTCGAGCGGCGGTGGCCCGCACCGGACAGTGCGGAGGCCACGCTCACCATCGAGGTGACGAACAGCGTGGACGCCGCCAGTACCCGCGACGGCCTCGGGGGTCTCGGCGGCGGTCAGGGAATCGCGGGTATGCGCCGGCGGCTGGAGTCCGTCGGTGGCAGCCTCGACATCCGGCGGAGCGTGGGCCCCGATGGGCCGACCTTCACCGCGGCGGCGAACCTGCCCGTGCGCTCACCGGCACCGGCACCGCCGCTGTCCTCGTCCTCGGTGTCCGGGCGACCGGCGTGACCGGGCCGGTGGGGCCCGACGAGGCGACGGTGGCGGACGCCGCGCCGATCGGTGTTCTCCTCGTCGACGACCAGGAGCTCTTCCGGGAGGGCGTGCGGGTGATCATCGACGCGCAGCCCGGCATGCGGGTCCTGGGCACGGCGGCCGACGGCCGCGAGGCGGTCGGCCTGGTCGACGACCTGCGCCCCGACGTCGTGCTCATGGACATCCGCATGCCCGAGATGGACGGCGTCGAGGCCACCCGGCAGATCTTCGCGCCCGCGCGGGTGGCCCGGCGCACGAAACCCGTCCGGCTGATCATGCTGACGACGTTCAACCTCGACGACCGCGCGGCCACCGCGATCCGCTGTGGGGCGAGCGGGTTCCTGCTCAAGGACACCACCCCCGCCCAGCTGCGCGACGCGATCCGCACGGTGCACACCGGCAACGCCGTGCTCGCCCCGCGGGATCTCACCAGCCTGCTCGACCACGAGTTCCGTGCGCCCGCCCAGCCACCGGCGGCCTTCGGGTCGCTCACCGGCAAGGAACGTGAGGTGTTCTTCGCGGTGGTCCGCGGCCTGTCGAACACGGAGATCGCCAGGCTGGTGTTCGCCAGCGAGTCGACCGTCAAGACCCACGTCGGTGCGATCCTGCGCAAGCTGGCGCTGCGTGACCGTGTCCAGATCGTCGTCTTCGCCTACGAGCACGGCGTCGTCTGACCGTCCGGCCGCCGGTCGCGGGCGGCGGCCAGGGTGGCCAGCCCGTCGAGCAGGGTCCGCAGGCCGACCTCGAGGACTCGGGCGGTGTCGGTGGGATCCCGTTCTGGTTGACACGGGCCGGGGTCGGGAACGCGACAGGGAGATCAGGCGCATTCACCCGATCCGCGCCGCACATAACCGAATACATGGGGCGACAATGGGTGAATCATCCGTATGCCCCCCATGACTGTTGGGAGAGTCCGTTGCCCCTGGTCGGCTCCGCCGCCTCCGAGACCCGCCTGCGCCTGCGCACCGCCGCGGCCGGCGTGCTGTTCCTGCTCACCACGGCGGCCTGCGGCGACGACGGCGACAGCGGGGGCATCACCGACCTTCCCCGCCGGACCGGCCCGATCGCGGCCAAGGACTACGTCCTCACCGAAGGCCCGGAAACCACCGGACTCACCGCCGCGCCGACCGAGGACATGGACGACCCCGGCGACGACAGCCCCCTCAACATGTTCGACAAGGACCTCGCCACCTGCCTCGGCGTCGCCCTCGACACCCTCAGCCCCAAATCCGCCGACGAGGCGCACAGCGACACGTTCACCTCCGAAGCCACCTCCGAACGCGGCGAGAAGCAGAGCCTGGAGATCGGCTCCCTGGCCGGGATCTACACCGCCGACCAGGTCCAGGCCCTGACCACCGCGCTGCGGCATCCCGACTACCTGAGCTGCCAGAACAAGACGATGTCCGACGACGGCGACGACCCGATGCGTGAGCTGCCCACCCCCGACGGGGCCCTCTCCGCCTACCGCGTCACCTTCACAGCCGACTCCACCATGGACGTCATCCACCTCGGCGGCGGCCGGGTCTTCGCCACCCTCGTCGTCGCCGCCGACGGGCGGACACCCGACGCCGACCTGGAAGCCGGGCTGGTCAGGCAGCTCGCCGCCAAGATCAACCGCCAGTAGCCCGCACCGGCAGCCGTCAGACGCCCGGCGTCACCGCACGCCGGCGTCGTGGACGAGCAGCGCGATCTGCACCCGGTTGTTCAGGTCGAGGCGGGTCAGGATCCGCGACACATGTGTCTTCACCGTCGGCAACGCCAGGTGCAGCTCCCGGGCGATCTGCGCGTTCGGCAGGCCCCGACCCACCGCCAACGCCACCTCCCGCTCCCGATCCCCCAACATCCCCAGCCGGGCCCGGGCCCGCGCGGCGACATCATCACGCCCACCGTCACCGCCGTCACCACCGGCGGTGGCCTGGTCGATGAGCCGGCGGGTGACCGCCGGGGACAGCACCGGATCACCCGCGGCCACCGTGCGGATCGCCGCCACGATGTCACCCGGGGCGGTGTCCTTGAGCAGGAACCCGGCCGCCCCGGCCCGCAACGCCCCAGCACATGGGCATCGGTGTGGAAGGTGGTCAGCACCAGCACCTCCGGTGCACCGGGCACCGCCCGCACCATCCGGGTCGCCCGCACCCCGTCGACACCCGGCATCCGGATGTCCATCAACACCACGGCGGGCCGGTGCGCGGCGACCAGCGCGGCGACCTGCCCGCCGTCGCCGGCCTCGGCGACCACCTCGATGTCCCCGGCGCCGCCGAGCATCAGCCGTAACCCGGCCCGCACCAGAGCGTCGTCATCCACCAGCAGGACACCGATCATCCACGCCGCCTCCCCGCTCCCGCTCCCGGTCCTGGTCTGGCTGCTGGTCCTCGGCGGGTTCGCCGGCCCAGGGAAGCCACGCCCGGACCTCGAACCCGTCCACGGTCGGCCCCGCCCGCAGCACACCACCGGCCACCCGGGCCCGCTCCGCCAGCCCGACCAGACCGCGCCCGCCACCGCCACCGGTCGCACCACCACCCGCCCACCCCGACGCCAGCCGCGGTACCGGTGACACCGCCGTCGACGGGTCCGCCTCCGCGGACGACCCGGCGGACGAGGGCACCGGCCCGCTGTGGACGTCCACGGTCAACCCCCGGCACGGCCCGCCGGACAGCCGCACCGCGACCGCCGCACCCGGTGCGTGCATCCGGGCGTTCGTCAGTGCCTCCTGCACGATCCGCAGCGCCGCCCGCCCCACCGCCGCCGGCGGAGCCGCCCCCTCCACCAGCCCACCGGCCCACCCGGTCAGCTCCACCGCGGCCCCCGCCGCCCGCGTCTCCGCCACCAGCCGCCCCAGATCCGCCAGGCCCACCGACGGCCACAGCTCGTCGCCGGAACCACCGTCGTTGAGGACACCGATCACCTCGCGCAGATCCCGCAACGCCAGATGCGCGTTCTCCCGGATCACCCCCGCCGCCTCCGCGACCTGCGCCGCCGACGCGGACGTGTTGAACTCCAACGCCCCCGCATGCACGCTCAACAGCGACAGCCGATGCCCCAGCACATCGTGCATCTCCCGGGCGATCTGGGCGCGGACCTCCTGGCGGGCACGGTCCGTGCGTAACTCCGCGTCCGCCTCCGCCAGCTCCGCCCGCGCTCGCAGCGACGCGATCAGCTGCCCCCGCGAGCGCCGGAACAACCCCCAGCCCACAGCCCCCGCGACCAGCGCGAAATAGGTCACCGCACGATCCGCCCGGGCTTCGGGCAGGTCCGCCAGCCTCCACAGGAACAGCGGCAGCGGGGCGAACACCAACGCCGCCACCCCCGCGGTGACCCGCCGCTGCTGGGTCGCGGCGACGGTGAACACCGCCACCAGCACCGGGCCCGTCAGGTACGGCGTCGCCGTCCCCGCGGCCACCAGCACCACCGCCAACGGCACCGGCCATCGCCGCCGCGCCAGCAGCGCCGCGCATCCCAGCCCGCCGGCGACCTGGTCCACCACCCGCCACACCGGCCCCGGATCGTCCATCACCGTGACGGTCTGCGAGGTGAGCGCGGCGAAACAGGCGGCGAACAGGACAAACCCGAGGTCGGCGGCCCAGTCCCGCCCGGTGCGCTGCACACGGGGCATGCCCCGGCAATCTACGCGGGCCCGAACCGCCCCGAAAGGCCCCGCACCGGAGGCGATACCAAAGGATGACACTCCTGCGGTCCACCACCCACTTTGGTCAGCGGCCCGCCATCCTCCGCCCGATGCGACGGCCGGCCCGCCCTCCCTACCGTCGATCACATGAGCGTCCCGGACCAGTCACCGCCCGACCAGCCGTTCTCGTCCCCGTCCCCGCGGCCGCAGGCCGATCCGGCGCTGCGGCCCGTGGCCGCCGCCGGCCACGCCCTCGGCGGCGTCCTCACCGTCGGTGGCCTGTGCGGCCTGCTCCGCGAGGCGTTCGGCTGGTGGCCACCTCTGATGGGCTTCCTGCGCCATCTCGCACCCGCCGGCTATGAGATCTACAGCTTCATCATCATGATCGCCGTCGGGTTGGTCCTCGTCGCGGCGGCCAGCAGCACGAGCACCCGACATGACCACGGCTGAACGACCCCGCCAGGCCCAGGAGCCCGCCAGCCCGGCACCGGCCATCTCACGGCGGCAGGCGCGACGGACAGGGCTGCTCGCCGCCGCCGGGCTGGCGGTCCTCGCCCCGATCTGCGCCGAATACCTCATCGGCTACGCCGACAGCATCAGCCGGCCCCTGACCATGCTCGCCGGGCTGATCATCTTCGTCCCGCTCTACGGAACCGTCGCCGTCCTGATCCGCGAGATCACCCGCCGCATCGGCGGCGGCTGGCCCACCCTGATCCTGCTCGCCGCCGCGTTCGGCCTCACCCAGGCCGGACTCGTCGACCAGAGCCTGTTCAACCCCCACCTCACCGGCGACCCGACCTGGGACGACGACCGCGCCCCCACCCTCCTCGGCGACACCGGCCTGAGCGTCTACTACCTGCTGAACTTCCTCACCGGCCACATCATCTGGAGCTTCACCGCCCCGATCGTCGTCGTCGAGTCCTGCGTGCCCCGTCTCGCCGACCGGCCCTGGCTACACCGGCCCGGCATCCTCACCCTGACCGCGTTGTACCTGGCGGCCGCGGCGCTGATCCACGACGACGCCAGCCGTACCTTCCGCGCCTCCCCGGCCCAGCTCGCCGCCACCGCGCTCGCCGTGGTCCTGCTCGCCGCGGCCGCCTTCGCCGCACCACGCCCGGCGCCCCGCCACACGTCACCGCCGGTCATCCCCGCGGCGGGGCGCCGCCGCCCGCCGTGGCTGCTCGCCGGCGCCGTCGTGATCGCGCTCACCGCCCACCAGCTGCTCCCACCGACCTGGCCCGGTGTCGCCGCCGACCTGCTGATCCTCCTCGGCGGCGCCGCGCTGCTGACGATCCTCACCCGCCGGCGAGGATGGGGACGCCCGCACGCCCTCGCCGTCGGCGGTGGTGCGCTGCTCGTCAACGCCGGCCTGTCGTTCGTCGTCGACCCGTTGGGCGACGTGTCCTACCCGGCGAAATACGCCGCGAACGCCACGCTGACCGTGGCGGTGCTGGTGTTACTGACCTACGCCCACCGCAGGTCGATGGCGCCGCGGCGATGAAGGACGAAGCCCGGCCGTGAGCGACGGTTTTGTCGCAGGTGCCCGGTTGGATGGGCCGGTGACCGTCCATGACCTGGCCCGCCAGCTTCCCCCCATCGCCGATCTGGCGAACCTGTGCCGCTCACTGGCGATGCTCGACGCGATCCTGAGCCCGGAATGGGAGTACCGCTACTACTCCTTCGACGTCTCCTGGGCTGACGGCGAGGAGATGGCCTCGATGCGCAACGGGTCTGGCGATGAGTACTCCATCGTGTTCTGCGCGGCCGGGGCCTACGTCCGCGGGTTCGACCACGAATCACCGATAACCCCCTACGACCGCGATCGCGATGGCGAGCCCTGGCCGGGAGTGCTCGACTCCGTGCCCGCCGTCTTCAGGCGGTTCGTCGACGAGCCGGCGTTCACCGACGAGGACGGCACGCCGGTCGTGACGGCCTGCCTGTGGCGGGAGGCGAGCGATGACCGGTGGCATCACGGCACGATCGACTTTCCCTCGGACCACCCTGACCCCGACGGGGCGACAATGCTGTTCAAGCTCCTGGTCGACCGCTCACCCAAAGCGTTCCAGCGTTTCGCCGAGGACTATCACGAGGTCACCGTGGACCTGGAAGCGGTGCGTGCGCTCTATGCCCTGCGGCCACTGGACCCCGGCATCGTCGCGTCGTTGAACAGCGAGATCACCCTGGCCGACCTCGCCGAGGACATCTCCGCCATCGGCTATCCGCAGGAGGGCTGAAAGCCGATCCGGGGGCGGCGGGCAAGGCGATCAGTACGGTTGCCGGGTGCGTAATCGTCAGCAGCCGCGATCGCAAGCGCAGCCGCCGTTCGCCGTGACCACCGAGATGCTGCTGCGGTACCTGCTGCGCGACCCACACCGCAGCTTCAGTGATCATGAACTCGCCCGTCGTCACGGGCGTCCGACCACCACGACCCTCGCCTGGCTCGAAGCCGCCGGCTGGCTGATCAGCAGCTACGACACCGAACCCACGTCAGGCGACGTCAAGCCCGGCCTCGACCAGCAACCACGCCAGCCGCGGCGGATGTACCGACTCACCGGCCACGGCACCACCGCTGCCCGCGCCGCCCTCGCTCCCGCTCCGCCCGGGGAGCGCTTCGTCACGGGCTTCGTCGGAATGGTCACCGGTTTTCTTCTCGGCCTCGGCGCTCACCACATCGGTGCCGGCGCTCTGGCCACAGCCGTTCTCCTGGGTGTCCCCTGCGGCGTGGCCTCCGGGTTCGGCGGCAGACAGGTCCGTAGCCGTACCGGCATCGGATCCGGATGTTGCCTCGGAGGCACCCTCGGAGTCGTCATCGCCGCCAACGCGACCGACAAGGGCGCCGGCTGGCTCGACAGCACGGTCATCAGGTCCGGGGCCGTCGCCGCCGTGGTGGGAATCGTCGTCTTCGCTCTCACCGCCTACGCCACCGCTGTCGCCCGTTTTCTCCGCGAGGACCTCGCCGCCAGGGAAGGTTCCACGAAGGCGCGCGAACCGTCACCACGGTCGCAGCAGACCAGCCCGCCCATGCCGCCGCCGGGCGAGCCCGACATCCTTGAGCGACACTGACCGACGATGGACCGATTCGAGGATCTGGTCGCCGAGGCCGAGGCGGAGCCCGTCGACGGATGGGACTTCTCCTGGCTGGACGGGCGGGCCAGCGAGCAGCGCCCGTCGTGGCGGTACGCGCACGCGATGGGCCGGCGCATGGCACGCGCCACCGCCGCGCTGGACCTTGAGACCGGCGGTGGGGAGGTCCTCGGCGGCGTGCCCCGCCTGGCGACCCGGACAGCGGCCACCGAGTCCTGGCCACCGAACCTCGCGCGGGCCGGCGCGCTGCTGCGGCCCCGCGGCGTTCTCGTCGTCGCCGCGGACGACACCACACCGCTGCCCTTCACCGGCGAAACCTTCGACCTGGTGGTCAGCCGCCACCCGGTGACCACCCGCTGGGACGAGATCAGCCGCGTCCTCACCCCGGGAGGGGTCTACTTCTCCCAGCAGGTCGGCCCGGCGAGTGTCTTCGAGCTCGTCGAGTTCTTCCTCGGCCCGCAGCCCGCCGAGGTGCGCCGGCGCCGCCATCCCGACCGGGCCCGCGCCGGCGCCGAAGCCGCCGGGCTGCAGGTCCTCGACCTGCGGATGGAGACCCTGCACACCGAGTTCCGCGACGTCGGCGCGGTCATCTACTTCCTCCGAAAGGTGATCTGGATGGTCCCGGGATTCACCGTCGACCGCTACCGTCCGCGGCTCGCGGCGCTGCACGACCGCATCCGCACCCACGGGCCCTTCGAGGCGCATACCACACGGTTCCTCATCGAAGCCCGCAAACCGACCTGATCTCGCCACCACCGGCCGCAGGCCCCCGGCTGACCGCGGCCACCTACGGGTGCCGGGCACGCCACCTGCGGCGGACCGCGTAGACACCCGCACCGGCCGCCAGCACGGCGGCACCGCCGCCCACCGCGGAGTACGGCAGCGCGAACGCGAGCAGCAGGCAGCCGGCGAACCCGACGACGGGAACCAGCCGGGGCGGGCGGCCCTCCGCCGAGCTGAGCGTCCAGGCGCTGGCGTTCGCGATCGCGTAGTACACCAGCACCCCGAACGAGGAGAACCCGATCGCCCCACGCAGATCCACCGTCGCCGCCAGGACCGCGACGACCACACCGACGGCCACCTCGGCGTGGTGCGGCACCGCGAACCGGGGATGGACCGCCGCGAGCAGGTGCGGCAGATGCCGGTCACGGGCCATCGCGAACGTCGTGCGCGACACCCCGAGGATCAGCGCGAGCAACGACCCGAGCGCGGCGAGTGCCGCCCCGACCCGTACCACCGGTACCAGCCAGCCGGCCCCGGCGACCCGGACGGCGTCCGTCAGCGGCGCCGTGGCCCCGGCCAGTCCCTCCGGGCCCAGCACCATCACGACGGCGACCGCGACGACCGCGTACACCACCAGCGTGATCCCCAGCGCCACCCCGATCGCGCGGGGGATCGTGCGGGCCGGGTCACGGACCTCCTCCCCGAGGGTGGCGATCCGCGCGTACCCGGCGAAGGCGAAGAACAGCAGGCCCGCCGCCTGCAGCACCCCGCGCACAGTCATGTCCGCGCCGACCCGCAGCCGGTCCACCTCCGCCGCGTCGGCGCTCAGCGCGGCGACCGCCACCGCGGCGAGGACCGCCAGCACCACCGCCACGATCACCCTGGTCGCCAACGCCGAGCGGTGCACCCCGGCGTAGTTCAGCGCGGTCAGCGCCACCACCGCGGCGACCGCGACGGCATGGGCCCCACCCGGCCACACATACGCCCCGACGGTCAACGCCATCGCCGCGCAGGACGCGGTCTTGCCGACCACGAAAGCCCAGCCCGCCAGATACCCCCAGAAGTCACCGAGGCGCATCCGGCCGTAGACGTAGGTACCCCCCGACGCCGGGTAGCGGGCCGCCAGCCGCGCCGACGAGGTGGCGTTGCAGTACGCCACGACCGCCGCGGCCCCCAGGCCGATCAGCAGTCCGGATCCGGCGGCCCGGGCGGCCGGCGCGAGCGCGGCGAAAATCCCCGCGCCGATCATCGCTCCCAGGCCGACGAGCACCGCGTCGGCCACACCGAGCCGCCGGCGCAGTTCGTCCGGCACCGGCTCAGCTGCCGCCTTCGACGCCATACCCCGGACTCACCCTCCGCCGACTCCGCCCCGACCCGCCCCGCGAAACGGCGCAGAAATCCTGGGCCCTACCCACGACGGACCGTACAAGGCCAGCAGCGACGATCTGCGCGCCTCCACCCAGCCAGATGGGAAACGTCAGCAGTTGTTCACATGGCCGTCCTCGGGGTCGGCCATCACATGCAGGTCGACATCGGCGGGGCCGGCCCCGAGTACATCCTCGGGGCCGGCGTCGAGAGCACCGGGAAAGCCCACTGACAGATACGTCTCGACCCCGTCGACCGGCCGGGTGAAGCACAGCCGCGCCCCGCGGAACACCCGCTGCTGTGCGTGGATGGGATCGGCGTGGCGTAGTTTCCAGCCGGCTGCGGGTAGTGCGTCACGATAGAAGTCCGCGATCTCCTCGGCCGAGATCCCGGTGTGGTACCAGCGCGACGCATACGGGTAACCCGTGCTGTCGCCACATCCATGGCCGGCACCGTCCGCGAGGAGGGTCGCGCCGCCGGGACGGATCTCCAGCACCGTGAGCGCGTCCAGCTTCTCGGCGAAACGCTTGTCGCCGCGGGTGCACTCGTCATCCAGCGCCGACATGTCGGGGAGCGCCCCGCAGCCGGCGGCCAGCAGCACACCGACAAGAGCACCGAGAACCGGCACCACCCGCATCATGCGACCACGCCCCCTGATCTTCACCATCGCCGACAATAGGGATATCCGTCCGCTCCGTTGCGCGCGGGGTGCGTCCGGACGCACACGGTGCCGACGGCTTGGAAAGCTGAGCTGGTACCGTCACCGTGTCCGTTCGCTTCGCTGCGACCTGAGGAGGTGAGACCCATTACCGCTGTATCCGGCTGGGTGCTCTCCCTCTTCCGTCCCGCGGGGCGGGCCGCCTGACGCAGGTGGCCGTCGGGAGCGCCCAGAAAAGGCATCCCGAAAGGCAACGAACCCATGCACCTGCACGTCACCTCCCAGACGACCATCTCCGGAGTCGGGGAACGTCGCTTCACCCTCGACGGCATCACCGGCGCACTGTGGACCCCCGCCGGAACCGACGCCGACACCGCCACCCCCCGGCCGCTGGTCCTGCTCGGCCACGGCGGCGGTCAGCACAGCCACGCCCCCGGCGTCCTCGCCCGCGCGCAGCGCTACGTGACCCACTGCGGGTTCGTCGCGGCGGCGATCGACGCACCCGGCCACGGTGACCGGCCGCGAACCGCCGCGGACGAGCAGTTCTTCGCCGACCTGCAGCGGCGGATGGCGGCGGGTGAACCTGTCGGCGACCTGCTCGCCGAGGACAACGCGACCCGCGCCCACCAGGCCGTCCCCGAATGGCAGGCCACCCTGGACGCACTCGAGACCCTCGGCTGCGTCGCACCAGGCGGGCCCGTCGGGTACTGGGGGGTGTCGCTGGGCACCATGATCGGCATCCCGCTGGTCGCCGCCGAACAGCGGATCACCGCCGCCGTGTTCGGTCTCGTCGGCGCGCGGCATCTCACCGACGACGCGGCCCGGATCACCGTTCCGGTGCAGTTCCTGCTGCAGTGGGACGACGAGCTCGTGCCCCGCGAGGCCGGCCTCGCCCTGTTCGACGCCTTCGCGTCCACGGAGAAGACCCTGCACGCCAACACCGGCCGGCACATGGACCTGCCCCGCTTCGAAGTGGCCAGCGCCGAGCTGTTCTTCACCCGCCATCTCACCACCGGTGATCCGGTGACCCGGTAGCCATCGGAGGCGGCCCGGCCACAACGCCGGCCGTGGCCGCCTCCTCCACCACCCCCGTTCGAGGCGTCTGCGTCAGGGGCGGGGGCGGCGGGTCACCTGCGGCCGGGTGAACGGGGCGACCTCGACCGGCGGCAGGACCAGCCCACGCCTGCGCATCGACGCGACGACATCAAGCACCGACACCCCCAGGCTCTGCAGGACCGCGGCGAAACCCATGCCATCACCGGAATACACCAGGGCGCTCAGCCAGTCCTCGGGCCGCGGCCGGGGGAATCCGGCCGCGAGGGCGAGGCCCGCGGCCCGCCCGCAGACCTTGTAGGCGTCGGGAGTCATCCCCGGCGCTGCAGCGTCAGAGGGAGCCACGGTGCCGTCGGCTCGCGGCGTCACCAACGCGCCCCACTGGCCGTCACCGGCGACCCGGTCGTAGGTGACGCCATGCTCGGCGAGGACCTCGGTCGCCACGGACGGCTCGGACAGCAGCGCCAGCACCAGATGTGGCCCGGCCGCGGTACTCCAACCGCGGATACGGGCCTCGTGCAGGGTGCGTGTCTCGACGTTCACACCGATCTCCTCGCCTGATCCACCCCGACCGCCGATCTCCAGCAGATCACGGATGCGGCGCCGGTGCGGCCGGTGGGCGGTGGCAGGCTGGTCCGGTGGGCGAGCAGACGGGACGACACCGCCCGGCCGGGCCGGGGCTGGTGCCGCGGCTGCCCTCACCCGTGGTCGAGGTGGCCGACGAACGCCTCGCCGCCCGCGGTGTGCGCCTGCTGCTGAAACGGGACGACCTGATCCACCCCGACGTCCCGGGGAACAAGTGGCGCAAGCTCACACACAACCTGGCGGCGGCCACCGACGCCGGCCATGACACCTTGCTGACGTTCGGCGGGGCGTACTCGAACCACATCGCCGCGACCGCGGCCGCCGGCTGGCACCTGGGATTCGCGACGATCGGGATGATCCGCGGGGAGGAACACCACCCGCTCAACCCGGTCCTGGCCACCGCCGCGGCGCGGGGGATGCGCCTGGCCTACCTGGACCGGAGCCGGTACCGCTCCCGCGACGACCCGGCGTTGCACGCCGAGCTGCACGACCGGTTCGGCCGGTTCTACCTGCTCCCCGAAGGCGGCAGCAACACGCTGGCGGTGCGCGGCTGCGCCGAGCTGGCCGCCGAACTGCTCACCCAGATCCCCGACGTGGACGTGGTGTTCGTCCCGGCCGGCACCGGTGGGACCCTCGCCGGTCTCGCCGCCGGTCTCGCGGGCCCGCGGCGGCGGGCGGTGGGGGTGGCGGTGCTGCGCGGCGGGTTCCTGCCCGGCCACATCGCCGCCCTGCAGCAGGCCACCTTCGGCGCGGTGTCGGCGAACTGGACCGTCGTCGAGGACTTCCACTGCGGTGGCTACGCCCGCCGCAACGCCGCCCTCGACCGGTTCATCACCGACTTCGCCGACCGCCACGGCGTGGTGTTGGACTGGGTCTACGTCGCGAAGATGCTGCACGGCGTCTTCGCGATGGCCGGCGACGGGCGGATCGCACCCAGGTCGACCGTCGCCGCGGTCATCACCGGCCGATGCACCGACCCGCCCAACCTGCCCGACCCGCCCGAGCGGGCCGGGTCCTGACCAGGTCCGGCCGGATCAGGCGAAGATCTCACCGAGCCAGGTGCGCAACGCACCCTCGACCGCACCCGGGTCGGCATCCGCGGCGAACAGGTGGGCGACGACGGCCACCGGGGCGCCGAACGCGTCCCGACCGAACACCCGGAACATCGCATCGGCGGTGTGCAGGCCCAGGAAATGCGGCGCCACATAGTCGACGGTCACCTCCAGCGGGGCCAGACCGGTCACGGTGAGGGTCGCCCGGTCGCCGGGGCGCACCTCGGTGAGACCCGCCGCGCGGAGCAGCACCGCGAAACCACCCGCCAGCGACGCCGCGGGCGCCTCCACGTTCACCCACGCGGCCGGGCGACCGGTGTAGTCCCGCACGTACTGGGCCAGGGTGTGCAGGTAGAAGTCGGTGTGCGCGGCGGCACCGTCGTACTGGTTGTCCCAGTCGTCGACGAACACGCCGCTGTGCACGTACCGCACCCACGTCGTGCCACCGTCGCGGGCCTCGATGACGTGCTCGAGCTGGTTGAACCAGCCGTCCGGCCCGTCGTGGCGCAGGACCAGATGGTGCGGCGGCTCCCAGGCGCACACCGTCCCGCCGCCGGCCACGGCGCCACCGACCCTGGGCTCCGGCGGGGGTGTGGGCCACAGCCAGCCCGCGTTCCCGCCGGTGACCGCATCCCAGTAGTCCTGCGGGCTCGCCTCGACCTCCAGCTCGCGTTCGATCGCGAACTCGCGCCCGGCACCCGCCGTGAACGACCGCCCCGAATCGTCCACGGCGTCGGACTCGGGCGACTCGGAGGACTCGGACATGACAGTTCTCCTCCAGGTGATCAGGCGGGGTCAGCGTACGACGTCGAAGACCTGCTTCTGGACACCGTTGCCGTAGGCGGCGAACTCGACGAGCTTCAGCATGGTCTTGTCCTTGTCCGCGGCGGAGAACAGGCGCCGGCCGGCACCGAGCAGCACCGGGAACACCAGCAGGTGGTAGCGGTCCACCAGACCGGCGTCGGCGAGGCTCGCGCCCAGGGTCGCACTGCCATGCACGGCGATCGGCCCGCCGTCGGTCTCCTTGAGCGCGGCGACGTCGTCGACCGAACGCAGGATCGTCGCCGGCCACCGTTCGTCGTCGGTGGTGAGGGTGGTCGACACGACGTAGCGGGGCATCGCGTTGTAACCGGCGAAGTCGTCCATGGTCGGCCAGACCGGGGCGAACGCCTCGTAGCTGGTGCGGCCCAGCAGCAGGGCGGCGGTCTCCTCCTGCTCACGGCCCTTGATCTCGTAGGCGGCGGGGTCGAAGTCGATGTCCTTGAAGGTCCAGCCGGTGTTGCGGTAGCCGGACTCCCCGCCGGGAGCCTCCATGACGCCGTCGACGGAGACGAAAGCGGTCACGATCAGGGTGCGCATCAGAGTTCTCCTTGTGAGGGCGTGTATGCGACGCCGGTGCGCCGGTTCGCCGCAGGTGTCGGTGGTGTCGGTCAGGGGGTGGCGGACTCGCCCGGCGTGTGCGCCGGCGGTACGCCCGGGGGTTTCAGGCTGGGATGCAGAGCGATCACCAGCCGGTGCGGCCGCCCGCCCGGCGCCGCGGCATCGTGGTATCGGCTGACCAGCGCGGTGACGGCGTCGGACAGCTCCGCCGCGAACGCGGCCCGGTCCGCGGCCGAGCCGAACCGGATCTCGCTGTCCACCGCGAACGTCGCGAGCTGCTTGCGTGCCGCCGTGGCACCGGCGAGCATCTCGCCGACCTCCCGGATGAGCCGGGCCGCCAGCGCGATCAGCCACCGCGCCGATGTCTGGTCGCGGGCCCGGTCCGGGTCGGGAGCGACATCGGCCAGGGCGCTGGGTGAGATGACATACGAGCGGGCCGTCGCCTGCAGGACCCGCTCGGTGCAGTTGCCCTTACGGCGCTCCTCGACCAGCTCGACCAGCCCGTGAGCCTCCAGCGCACGCAGATGGTAGTTGACCTTCTGCCTGGTCAGCCCCGTCTGCGCGGCCAACGTCGTCGCCGACCCCGGTACCGCCAGCGCGGCCAGCAGCCGCGCCCGCACCGGGTCCAGCGACGCCTCCGCCGCACCCGTCTCCTCGATCACCGCCACGTCCAGCACGCACCGAGCATCCTGCCGACAAAAAAATTTGTCAAGGAGGGGGTTGTTGTCGGACGTGTGGCGCCTGCGTCAGGCTCATCGCTCACCGACGGCGGCTGTCGGGATGGCAGACCTGGAACGGCGCGGCGCTTCCCGCTGACCGCGTGATCCGTCCCGACCACAGCGGGGCGCAGTTGCCGGTGGTCAGCGCCCGCAGTGTGGTTCCGTCATCGATGCCGTTACCGAAACACCAGTCGAAGTAGACGTAGGCCTCACGGGTTGACCCGCCCACCGTCAGACGAAGCACGATCGCGGTGCCCCCCCACATGTTCGTCGCACAGGTCCCCGGAGTGTCCGGGCCACCACCCGCCGGAGCCGCCCTGATCGCCGCCAGCAGCGCGGCGGCCTCGGCCCCGCCGAGCTCACGCGACGCCAGCAGCCCAGGGCTGCCCACCGGGCTGCTCAGGTCGTAATGACAGACCGCGATCGTGTCCACCACGTCGAGCCGGGCCACATCGAACGGCACGCCTGGACGGACGAACCCGCCGGCCTGGATCGGCGAACTCGCAGCACAGCCATGATCGTCAACCGTGACCCGGCGCGCGGAGGCCATGATCCGCTCGGCGTCATCGAGGTGCGCCTCATCCGTCAGGACGAACACCTTCGCCGAACCCACCGAGCGCACGAGCCGAGTCCAGCCGTACGCACTCACCCGCCCGTCCGGCACCTCCTCGGCCCCACCCGCGGCGGGCGTGGGAGCGAACCAGACATGCGGCGACCAGTACTCACGAGGCACACCGCCGCCATGCAGGTCCGGCCCCTCCCCACCGCCCGGGCAGCCAATCATCATCGCGGCCCGGTAGGGACCTCCACTGTCGACATACGGCGTGACGGGAAAGGCCTGCCGCCGGCCCTCCACCGCGGCGCACCAGTCACTGCCCGGCGCCGGCGCGGGCTCCCACGAGGCCGGGACCTCCACCACCATGTCCCGAAAGGACTCCGATCGCCACCCCGCCTCGGACGCCTCCGACACCTCGGATGCCCCATGGCCGCCTGGTGCCGCGGCTTCCGGACCACGCCGGCCCGTCACGTCGCCGCCCGCTGACGCACACGCCACGGCCAGACCACCGACCAGCAGCACCGCGGCGGGCACCCACATCATCGACACCATCGCGCGCAGGCCACCCCGCCGGCCATGCGGGCCACTGCAGCAGGAAACAGCGGCCCGCCAGGTCATGGCAAACCGACGTGATACACCGACCAGACAGGTTCCCATGGCGATACAGACGCACGGTCACACGTATCGGTTCACCAAACCTCGAACAACAGCCAGGCGCAGACGATCCTTCGGCTACGAATGTTCGACAGCCGAGGCGTCAGGCGGGTGACGCGTCGCCGCATAAAGACGACGAACCACATCCTCGATATCCGGCTCCTCCACCCGGAAATCCACCACCTCCACCAGCGCCGACACCGCCGCCAGCACCCGCGCCGCGGTCGTCACCTCCGGGTCGAACGCCAACCGCTGACGCAGACCACGCCCCTCACTGCCCAGATGCCGCGCCGCCACCACACCCGCCACCTCCAGATCCGCCGCCGGCTCCGCGAGATCAACCACCAGCACCCGATCCGCACCCGCCGCACCCGCCAGACCCGCCAACGCACCATCGAACGCCAACCGGCCATGGTCGATCACCAGCACCCGCTCACACAGCCGCGCCACATCACCCATGTCATGCGTCGTCAACAGCAACGTCGTCCCATACGCCGCCCGCTCCTCGACCAGGAACTCCCGCAGCCGCTGCTTCGACAGCACATCCAGCCCGATCGTCGGCTCATCCAGAATCACCAGCCGGGGGGAGTGCAGCAACGCCGCGGCGATCTCCGCCCGCATCCGCTGCCCCAACGACAACTGACGCACCGGGACGGACCAGAACTCCGCCATCTCCAACCGCTCCACGAGCTCATCCGTCCGCGCCCGCCGCCGCGTCGCCGGCAGCGCATGAATCGCCGCCAGAATCCGCAACGACTCCCACACCGGAAGGTCCCACCACAGCTGCGACCGCTGACCGAACACCACCCCGATCTGACGGGCCAGCCGCCGCCGATCCTTCACCGGACGCAACCCACATGTACACACGGTGCCCGCCGTCGGCACCAGGATCCCCGCCAACATCTTGATCGTCGTCGACTTCCCGGCACCGTTCGCACCGATGTACCCGACCGCCTCACCCGCACCGATCCGCACCGTGAGGTCCTCGACCGCGCTCACCTGCCGGCGCCGCACCCCGTCACGAACGGTGAACCGCCTCGTCAACCCGACCGTCTCCACCACGGTCTCTCCGGTGGCGGCCGGCACCTCCGCCGAGCCCCGCGCCCGCGGCAGCAGACCCTCCGCGCTCAACCGCCACCTCCCTGATAGTGCCGGACACCCAACCGCCAGCACCCCAACGCCACCGACCACGCCCAGACCGCCGCCATCGGAGCACACCAGCCGAGCCACCCCGGCAACCACGCCGGCCCCGGCAATCCCAACAACACCAGCGCCGGCAGATACCCCGTGAACGCCATCGGGACGAAAAACCCGAACACCAGCCGCAACGGCCGGCCCCACACCGACGCCGGCTGCGTCGCCGCATACCGACCCCCGTACACGAACGCGTTCGTCATCTCCCGACCATCCACCAGGAAGAACTGCAGCCCACCCGCCGCGACGAACAGCGCCGCGAACACCGCCACCCCACTGACCAGCGAACTCACCAGCAACACCACCGCCGCCGGCCGCCAGTCGATGTCACACAGCACCAGCCCGACCACCAACGCGACCAGCCCCACCGACGCCCGCGCCAACCGCCGCAGACTCACCTCACTGGTGATCAGCTGCGCCAGCAGCGGCTGCGGCCGCAGGTAGAACACATCCAACGTGCCCGCCCGCAGATACGTCGGCAGCCGGTCACAATGCCCGAACACCAGATCAGCCAGCGAGAACGCCAGATCCGCCAGACCGAACACCAGCAGCATCTGCCGGAACTCCAACCCACCCAGCCGCGTCGCCGCATGGAACACCACCCACACCTCGGCCAGCTCCACCACCGCCGACAACAACGAACTCACCAGATCCAGGACGAAGTTCGTCCGATACGACAGCTGAGACCGGGCCCGCGACGCCAACACCGCCCCATACGGACGCAGCCGATCCCGCCACCCCGCAACCGGCTCCGCATCCACCAGCCCCGACGCGGGCACAGCGGTCGAGGTCACGGCAGACACCGCGGCCAGCGGCTCGGCAGCGGGCGGCTCAACCACCCTGAATCTCCAGACGCCGCCGCCCCGCCCGCGTCAGCACCTGACCGGCCCCACCGACAACCACCAGCCAGAAACCCTGCACCGCCAGCAGCACACACGCACCGGCCACATCAACCCGATCAGCCAGGATCGTCACCGGATACATCAGCATCGACGGACACGGCGTCACCTGCGCCAGCAGCTCCAACCACCGCGGAAACAGGCTGATCGGCACGAACAACCCGGCAAGAAACCCCGACGCCACCATGTACACCAGCTGCACCCCACGGGTCTCCACCAGCCAGAACCCCGCCGTCGCCACCAGATAGACCGTCGCCGCCGAGATCACCACCGCCATCAGCAGACTCACCACACCCAACACCACCAGCACCACCGACCGCGGCCACGTCATCCCGACCACCAGCCCACCGATCGCAAGCTGCGGCACCCCCCGCGGAAGAAACGCGAACAACCCCTGCCCGACCTCCACCGTCACCGTCGCGGCCTGCACATCCAACGGCCGCAGAAAATCCACCGCGACCTGACCATCCTTGATCCGCTCCGCGAACTCACTGGCACCCCAGAAGTTCACCGAACCGAGCATCGCCTGCGACAGCCAGATATACGTACTCATCTGTGCGACGTCATACCCACCGACCTCACCACCCGCCGCCCGGACCGCGCCGAGCAGCACCGCCACCTTCAACAACCCAAACGTCACATTCGTGACCAGCCCGCTCAACGCGGCCAGCCGATACGTCGACTGACGACGGAACCCGGCCACCAGAAGCAGCCAGTAAACCCGCACCGTCGCCCGCACAAAACCACCAACAATACAGCCCGACCACACACCGGCGGACCACCGGCGACCAGCTACGACGAATCAGCCGGCCGGATCCCCATACCCAGAACCGCCAACGCCCGCCCCACCAGATGCCGCATCAGCACCGGATCCCCACCCCGATAACGAGCAAGAAACTCCTCCGCCGACACCACCACCCGCCCCGCCGACTCCAACCCACCCGACCACTCGGCGAACTCAGCCACCCGCGCCGCGAAAACCAGCATGTAGGTCAGATCATCGGCACCGAACAGATCCGACTCGATCACCTCGACCGGCTCCAACACCCCGACCCGAACCCGAACCTCCTCCCACACCTCACGCCGCGCCGTCTGCTCCGCACCCGTCTCACCCCGCTGCACATGACCACCGGGAAGATCCCACCCACGCGCCAGATCCGCCAAAACCAAAGCACCATCCCCAGCAACCACCACCACACTGACACTCGTCACCGCCGCGAACGGCACCTGCGCCGACGCCCCCAGACACCGCAGCACCACCGGCCCCCGGCCCTCCCGCCGACCGGACGTCGGCCGCCGATCCCCACCGCCGGAACTCACTCCGGCGGAGCCAGCGTCGTCAGACAGAACGGATGACCAGCCGGATCGAACAACACCCGCCACCGACCAGCAGGATCCGGCTGCACCGCGGCCGGCACCGCACCCAACCGCACCGCCTCCGCAACCGCCACCTCAAGATCCACCACCGCGAGATCGAGATGAATCTGCTTCGGCACCCCAGCGTGCGGCCACGTCGGCGCCACATACCCCGGCACCGGAAACGCCACAATCCACAAACCCTCCGCACGCACCCCCACCGCACCCGTCGAACCGGTGAACCCCACCTCCCCACCCAGCATCGCCGCCCAGAACCGCGCCAACAGCCCCTCCGAGCCCTCGGCACAGTCCAACGACACGAAAACCCGCCGCGATACCGCCACGGCGCCGCACACTACCCCGAACCGCCGGCAGCTCCAGCCAGAAACCCGAACTAGCCCACAGACCCAACCAACCGGCGCCGAGCATGCAGCACCGCATCGTGGACAACAACCTCCCCGCCATCCACCACCACCGACCGAGGACACGCCTGCGCCACCAACACCTCCCACTCCACCGGATCCAACAACCCCGCCAGCTCCGCCGCCGCACACAGATCCGCCGCCTCCGGACGAGCAATCCCCAACGCCAGATCAGCCGGATCATGCCCCACCATCAGCAACGAACCTCCCGGCGCCACCACACCACCCAGCCGCGCCACCAACCCAGCCCGCCGATCCGCCGGCACATGCACGAACTGCGCCGACACCAGATCAAACCGGGTCTCAAACCGCGGCACCCGCGCCGGCCGCCCACCCTCACCACCGGAACGCCCAACCGGAGCATCCAACCCCGACCAGGTCATCACATCCGCCCGCATCCACATCACCCGCGCCGCCACAGCCCGCCCCAGATCCACCGCCGCGGCCTTCCCCCGCCGCAACGCCGTCGCCGAGAAATCCACCGCCAGCACCTGCCAGCCACGCTCCGCCAGCCACAACGCGTCCGCGCCCTCACCGCAGCCGGCGTCCAACGCCCGCCCCGGCACCAACCCACCCGCCCGCTCCACCAACTGGCCGTTGGGACGACCACTCCACACCGTCTCGCGCGACGCGTACCGCTGCTCCCAGCCCTGCTCATCCAACATGCCCCCAGCATCCCGGGCGCCCCACAACCCCCACCAACCACCCCCACCACCCCGCCGAACCACGAGGAACAAGGCGGCACACGTGCCGCACACACTCAGTCACCTGGCCCATCCGGTAGAACCGGAGCATGAGCCCGGCCGAGGACACCGCGACGACTCCCGCCACCACCCACGACGAGCCCACAGCCGCCGCGGCCACCGGCCAGCCCACCCCCGACAGCACACCCCCCGCCGCCACCACAACCAACACCGCCACACCGACCTGCGCGTTCCCCGGCTGCGACCGGCCGATCACCCCCACCGAACGACCCGGACGCCCCCCGGCCTACTGCGACGACCCCAACCACAACCGGCTCGCCGCCTACCGCCGACGCCGCGACCTCGCCCGCCGCGACACCGCCACCAGCCCCGACCAGAGCGGCGAACGCCCCACCACCCACCGCCCCCTGGCCAGCGGCCGGCTGCGCGCCGACGAACTCGCCGCCCAGATCCGCACCCTCACCACCGACCTCACCCGCAACCTCGACGCCTTCGCCCGCGAAATGGCCAGCCTCGGCGACGTCGCCCGCGCCGAAGCCCAGGTCGAAGCCGCCGAAGCCGAAGCCGCCGAACGGGTCGCCGAAGCCGTCGCCCGCGCCGTCCGCGCCGAACAGGCCGCCCGGGCCGAACACAGCGCCCGCGCCGAAGCCGAAGCCGTCGCGGGCGAAGCCGTCGCCGCCCTCGAAGACGCCGAAACCCGCCTCACCGCCAGCGAAACCGCCGCAGCCACCGCCCACACCGAAGCCGCGGCCGCCCGCACACACGCCGCCACCGCCGTCGCCGAAGCACACGCCACAGCCGAGGCACGCATCCAGGAAGCCCGCGACCACGCCGCCGCCGACATCGACCGCGCCCGCGCCGACGCGACCGCCGAGATCACCCGCATCCACGCCGACGCCGCACGCACCCGCACCGAACTCACCGCCGAACGCGACCGACTCACCGCCGCCCTGCACACCGCGGCGCAGACCGCCGACCGCGACGCCGCGAACCTCGCCGAGCTCCGCGCAGACCGCGACCATCTACGGACCGACCGCGACCGCATCCGCGACGACGCCCGCCGCGAACGCGACGAACTCGCCCGCCTGCACACCGCGGCCAAGAACGACGCCGAACGTGCCCGCACCGCCGCGGCCGAAGAACTCGAACGCGCCCGCGCCGCCGCCACCGAGCAGCTCGAACACCTCCGCGCCGAAGCGGCGGCGCGCCTGCACGCCGAACAGCAGGCCGCCGCCGAACGCCTCGCAGCCCTCGCCGACGCCCGCGCGGAAGCCCGCACCCGCGCGGAACGCGCCGAACGCCAGGTCGACGACCTCACCGCCGAGCTCCGCGCCGCCCGCACCCACCTCGCACACCTCGCCCCACCGCCACGGGCGGGGGAGCCGGGTCCGGCCGAGCGAACCGAGACGACAACGGAGACCACCTAGCCGGGCCCAACCCAGCTCAGCCGGCCAGGCAGCCAGGCGTCGACCCAGGCGAGGCTCAGCCGGCCGCCGGTGCCCGAAGCGTCCGATCGAACAGTGCCAGCGACCGCTCCCAGTGACGCTGCGCCGCCGCCTCGTCGTACACGGCGAAATCCGGCATCGCGAAGCCGTGCAACGCCGGGAGCACCTCGGCCTCGTAGTCGACCTTCGCTTCATCCAACGCGGCCAGCAGCCGCGCATGGTCCGCCTCGGTGTGATGGCTGTCGTCGCGCGCCGCCGCGATGTACAACGCGCCCTGGATCTGCCCGGCCTGGTGATACGGACTCGACGGATCGTCCGTCGCCAGCCCGCCACCGTGGATCGACGCCGCCGCCGCGATCCGCTCGCCAAGCGCCGTCGCCGCGGTGAACGCCAGCCGGCCGCCAATGCAGTACCCGATGATCCCGGCCGGACCGGCCACCACACCCGGCTCGCCCGTGAGCGCATCGAGCAGCGAACCGAGATCGGCCATCACCGCGGGCGGAGTCGCCTTGGTGAAACGATCACCCATCTTCGCCCGCAGCGACGGATCCGAGAAGTCCGTCGAGACCGAGCCGGTGGTCGCCTCGTCCGTCCGGTAGAAGATGTTCGGCACCGCGACCAGATAGCCCGAGCCGGACAGCCGCTGCGCCATGCCCAGCACCGTGTCCCGCACACCGAAGGCATCCGGCAGCATGATCACGACCGGCGCCGGGGTTCCGCCGCCTGGTGCGAACAGATAGGTGTCGAGCACGCCGTCCGCTGTCACTACGTCACGCCGGGTAAACGCCATTGTCCGCACCTTCGCCTTCCAGTCATGTCACCTGACACTCCGGGCCCGGTGGGCGAGCACCGGTAGGTGACCTCGACGCGGCCCACCCACATCACAAGACGTCTACCAGGCAGGACGCGGCGATGTGGCAGGCGGGTTCCGCTTTGTGCCGCCGCCGCCGATCCGGCATGCAAACAAAACGATCAAGGCGCTCCGCGCCGCTGGGCGCGGAGTTTGTAAGGAGGTGATCGAAACGGGCGTTTCGGCGGGTTCCGAGGTCGATCAAGATCGAAAATGGCAGGGCTGGGTCGTCAACACTGTTGATTATCTTGAGGGGAGGGGGGGGAAGGAGTGGGATGCCGGTGTCCGGCCCGACCAGCAGAGGTCGGCGGACACCGGCAGACGGTCTCACTCCGGCGGTGAGCCCACCGCGGCCGGCGGGCTCGTACAGGTCACGTCGCCCCTCGGCGACGTCCCGTTCTGCAGATAGGCGTTGACCGCGCCGTCCACGCATCCGCTGCGGCCCGGGTACACCCCATGTACCCGGGCATCCCGAAGCGTCACCAGGCGGGAGGCGCTCAACACCCGGTGCAGGGCCCGGGCACCCGCGTAGGGCGTGCGGTTGTCCTTCTCCGCGGCGACGACCAGCGCCGGAACCGCGTTCGCGACCCGCGTCGGTGGCTCCACCGGCCGCACCGGCCAGAAGGCACATGGTGTGATGTTCCAGATCGCACCGGCCACATGCCGCTGTGCGCCGGTGTGCCGGCGTACGTCGGCCAGATAGTCACCGGCGATCCGGGACGCCGGCACGTCACCGCACAGCACTGCCAGCTGCGCGCTCTGGAACGCACTGACCACCGAGCCGCCGGCGCCGGCGTCGGTTCCCGCGTGCGCGTGGGCACCGGGCAGGGCCGGACCATCCGTCGCGAGCCCCTGGAGGAACTCGGTGAGGTACGGGTTCGCCGCCGGGGCACGGCCGTCCGCGGCGTCCGCGAAGGCACGCACGCCCATCGCGAGAACCGCCGCGGCGTCCTCGCTGTCATCGATCAGCGAAGCGATGAGCAGCCGCGGGATGTCCGACGCGTCGTAGCGCACACCGTCCACGGTCAACGGCCGGCGTGCGGCGGCCTGGTAGATCCGGTCCACGGTATGCAGCACCTGCGCGGCGGTGCGCCCCAGCGCGAACTGCGCGTCCTGCCCGGCGGCCCAGGCCGCCCACTCCCCCAGCGCCGCCTCGAGCAGATCCCCGCTGCCGCGCAGCACCCGCGGGCTGTACGTCGCCGGATCCACCGCACTGTCCAGGACGAACCGGTCCACCCGGTCCGGGAACATCTGCATGTACACGGCCCCCAGGTAGGTGCCGTAGGAGTAGCCCAGGTAGGACGTCGTGGCCGCCCCGAGCGCCGCGCGGACGACGTCCATGTCCCGCGCGGTGTTGCGGGTCGAGGCGAACGGCAGCACATCGGCGTGCGCCGAGCAGCCCGCGGCCGTCGCGGCCTGCTCGGCGGCCACCCGCTCGAAGCTGTCCTGGTCAGGCCCGGCGGCACGCAGCCAGTCGGCGCCCAGGGCCGGCCCACAGTCCAGCGCCGAGCTGCGCCCGACGAAACGGGGATCCATCGCGACGAGGTCGAAGCGGTCCGCCGTCGGGCCGAGCATCGCGCGGATGTCGGCGACGGCGTCCACCGCGCCGCCGCCGGGCCCGCCCAGGTTGACCATGAGCGGACCGCGCCGGTGCGCCTGGTCCACCGCGCGGATCCGGGCCAGCCCCAGGGTGATCGTCCGCCCGGTCGGGCGTGCGTAGTCCAGCGGAACGCTGACGTCGGCGCACTGCGCGCCGACGTTGTCCAGGTAACCGCCGACCGCGTCGTTCGGGCCGACCTGGCACTCTTGCCAGCGCACGGTCTGGCTCTCGAAGGGGGCGAGCAGGGGGTTCCCACTCGCCACGGGAAGGGCCGCGGCCGACGCGCCGGCGCGTGGCACGACGAGTGACGCGGCGCCGACGAGCATCGCCGCGCCCAGCGCGGTACCGCGCGCGGGTAGCTGCCCGCGGCCGCGCCGCGCGCCGCCACGATGCCTGCCGAGGGGTTGTCTGCCAGGTTGTCGTCTGGTGGCCGACCGGATGTCGGAAGTGTGGAGTCTCATCGCCAGTCAGGATCACGGCGGACGGTTCCGCCGCCGTGATCCCGGGAAACCAGGCGTTTCTACGATCAGCCCGACATGGGTCGGGGCTTCAAGATCATTTTGGCTCACACCGGGGCGTCAACACTGTTGACTATCTTGTTCTGATCTCCCGTTCCACAGGTCAGCGGCGCAGGAGGTGGTCGGCACAGGCCGAGGCGACGGGCAGCAGCCGGGCCGCGAGCGGCTCGACGTCGGCGGCCGTGATCCGGCTGGCCGGCCCCGACACGGACAGCGCGGCGGGCGCCCGGCCGGACAGATCCGTCAGCGGGAAGGCCACACAGCGCACACCCGCCTCCTCCTCGCCGTCGTCTGTGGCGTAGCCCCGTTGTCGGATGTCGGCGAGCTCGGCGCGCAGTGCCGACGGGTCGGTGATCGTGGTCGCGGTGCGCCGCGGCAGGCCGCTGCGCTCGAGCAGCGCCCGCAGTGCCGGCTCCGGCAGGAAGGCCAGCATCGCCTTTCCCACCCCGGTGCTGTGCGCCGGCGCCCGGTTGCCGATCTCGGTGAACATGCGCAGCCGGCGCGGCGAGGCGGCCTGCGCCACATAGACCACCTGGTCGGCTTCCAGGACCGCGAGGTTGGCCGTCTCCCCCGACACCGCCACGGCCTCGCCGAGGAACGGCTCGGCACCGGCCGCGAGCAGCCGTTGCGCCGCGTTGCCCAACCCGATCAGCCGGGCACCGGGCGCGTAGCGGCGATCGGCGTCCTGCCGCACCCAGCCGCGTTCGTGCAGCGCCCGCAGCAGCCGGTGGACGGTCGGCTGCGGCAGGCCGGTGGCGCGCGCGAGGTCGGTGAGCCCGGCGCCGTCGCCGGCCGCGGCCAGCAGCTCGACCAGCGCCAGCGCACGGTCGACGGACTGCACCGAGCCCGCCGCCCGTTCCGGCGCAGGCGGCGGGCTCGGTGCGCCGTCCGCTGATGGGTCCACCGGCGGATCGGCCGCCGGCGAGGTCATGGCATGCGCTGGTAGGCGGGCACGGTCAGGAAGTCGGCGAAGTCGTCGGCGAGGGCGACCTCGACGAACAGGTCCCGCGCCCGGGCGAAGCCGGCGGCGTCGTAGCTCTCCCCCAGTGCCGCCCGCAGCACCTCGAGCTCCTCGGCGACGACCCGTTCGACCAGCTCACGGGTCACCGGCACATCGGCGGTGCCGCTGTCGCCCACCAGCACGACACCGTTGTGCAGCCACTGCCAGATCTGCGAGCGGGAGATCTCCGCGGTGGCCGCGTCCTCCATCAGGTTGAAGATCGCGACCGCTCCGGAGCCGGCGAGCCAGGCGCGCAGGTACTGCAGGGCGACGCTGACGTTGTTGCGCAGCCCGGCGAGCGTCGGGGAACCCGGGGTCGTGGTCAGGTCGATCAGGGCGGCGGCGTCGACGGTGACGTCCTCGCGGGTGCGGCTGATCTGGTTGGGCCGGTCACCGAGCACACCGTCGAACACCTCCCGGCACACCGGTACCAGGTCGGGGTGGGCGACCCAGGAGCCGTCGAAGCCGATACCGGCCTCGCGGGTCTTGTCCTCGCGGACCTTGGCCAGCGCGGTGGCGTTGACAGCCGGGTCGCGCCGGCTGGGGATGAACGCGGCCATCCCGCCGATGGCGTGCGCGCCGCGGCGGTGGCAGGTGCGCACGAGCAGCTCGGCGTAGGCGGTCATGAACGGCGCGGCCATCGTGACGGCGTTGCGGTCGGGCAGCGTGAACGCCTCTCCCCGGTCACGGAACTTCTTGATGATGCTGAACAGGTAGTCCCAGCGGCCGGCGTTCAGCCCGGCGCAGTGCTCCCGCAGCTCGTAGAGGATCTCCTCCATCTCGAACGCGGCGAGGATCGTCTCGATCAGCACCGTGCCGCGGATCGCGCCCCGGGGGAAGCCGAGCGCGTCCTCGGTGTGGGTGAAGATGTCGTTCCACAGCCGTGCCTCGAGGTGGCTTTCGGTCTTCGGCAGGTAGTAGTAGGGCCCGGAGCCGGCGTCGAGCTGGCGGCGGCCGCAGTGCACCGCGTAGAGGGCGAAGTCGACGATCGCACCGGCGACCGGTTCGCCGTCCACCAGCAGGTGCTTCTCGTCGAGGTGCCAGCCGCGGGGCCGCACGACGATCGTGGTGGTGGTCGTGCTCGCCCCGGTGGCCCCGGCCGGGCTGGTGGTGGCGGTGGCGGCGAGGGTGTAGGCCTTGCCCTCCGGGCTGGTGAAGCCGATGGTGCCGGCGAGGGCGTCCCGCAGGTTGAGCTGCCCGCTGATCATGTTCTCCCACAGCGGGGTGTTGGCGTCCTCGAAGTCGGCCAGCCAGACCTTCGCGCCGGAGTTCAGCGCGTTGATCGTCATCTTGCGGTCCGTCGGCCCGGTGATCTCGACCCGGCGGTCGACCAGGCCTGGTGCCGGTGGCGCGACCTGCCACTGCCCCCGGCGGATGTCGCTGGTCTCGGGCAGGAAGTCCGGGTCCGCGCCGGTGGAAAGCTCCCGTTGCCGCGCCGCTCGGCGGGCGAGCAGGTCACCGCGGGTCACGCCGAACCGGCGGTGCAGGTCGGCGACGAGGGCGAGCGCCTCCGGTGTGAGGATCTGCTCCGCGCCCGGCACCTGCGGCCGGACGATCTCGACTCCGGGCGGGGTGTTCGGACCGGCCATCGCGGTTCTCCTTCACGGATCGGGGACGTCCACGCGGATCGGATGACGAGCCTGGAGTTCCACCAGCTGGAACATCCACTTCGTATGACGGAATCCTATCCGCGGCCGCGGGTGGGCGGCGGGCTGGCGCCACCCGGCGCCAGCACCTGGCCACCGGTCCGGCCAGCTGACCGCACAGCCTGACAACCGCCCAGGAAAGCCGGACAAAGGACCAGGTCAGCGCGGTGGCGGCGGGCGCGGTGGGCCGGTTGACTTGGCTGCGACGGGCCGCCGTGCGCGGCCCGCGCCCGCCGTCGTCGCCGCCGAAGGAGACGTTCCCGTGCCCGAGTCCCCAACCCGCGTCGCGATCGTCACCGGAGCCGCCCGTGGCATCGGCGCCGCCATCGCGCAGCGCCTGGCCGGCGACGGCCTGGCGGTGGCCGTGCTCGACCTGGAGGAGTCCGCGACGAAGAGCACCGTCGAGGCGATCATCGCCGCGGGCGGGAGGGCGATCGGCCTCGGCGCCGACGTCGCCGACGCGGTCGCGGTCGACGCGGCGGTCGCCCGGGTCGCGGCCGAGCTGGGCGCACCGACCGTGCTGGTCAACAACGCCGGCATCACCCGCGACAACATGCTGTTCAAGATGACCGAGGTCGACTGGGACTCGGTCATGGGCGTGCACCTGCGCGGATCGTTCCTCATGTCACGCGCCGCCCAGAAGTACATGGTGGACGCGAGGTGGGGCCGGATCGTGAACCTGTCCAGCATCTCGGCGCTGGGCAACCGCGGGCAGGCGAACTACGCGGCCGCCAAGGCCGGCCTGCAGGGCTTCACCAAGACGCTGGCGATCGAGCTGGGCAAGTTCGGCATCACCGTGAACTGTGTCGCGCCCGGTTTCATCGTCAGTGACATGACCCGCGCGACCGCCCAGCGCATGGGGGTGGACTGGGAGGAGTACGTGGCCGCGGCGACGGCGGCGATCCCGGTTGGCCGCCCCGGGCAGGTCACCGACATCGCCAATGCGGTGTCGTTCTTCGTCGGTGCGGCCGCGAGCTTCGTCTCCGGGCAGATCCTCTACGTCGCCGGCGGCCCGAAGGCCTGACCGCCGGCCCGCCGCGGCACCGGGCCCGGCAGGCGTTTGGTGCCGGCCGCGCGTTCTCCCTTCTCCCCCGTCCGCCAGGATGGACATAACGACCCCGGGATTCCGTCCCGGCGGGACACGGGCGAATGTCGGGCGGGCGGCGGGGAGCGGGAGTGATCGTGCGGAGGCGGACGGCGTGAACCATGAGCAGGACCCCGACCGCCTGTCCGGCCCATCCGCTGGTCACACCGCGGACCGCGCGCACAGCGCACCTGACGAACACGGCGCGGCTCACGAACACGGAGCGGACCACGACCACGACCACGGGGTGGGCGCGCTGCGGGACCTGCTCGCCGGCGCGCTGGCCCGCCCCGTCTCCCTGGTGCGGGCCCGGCCCAAGCGCCGGCTTCCCGCCCCCGGCACGGGCGAGGCCCCGTCCGGACGGGTCGTGGCCTGCCACGTCTACGCCGACGGCCGCCGGGTGCCCGACGGCTCGAACCTGCTCACCGCGGCCCGCATCGCCCGCCGCCACCACGGCGCGTTCGCCTGGGTGGGGCTGTTCGAGCCCAGCGACACCGAGCTCAGTTCGATCGCGGAGCTCTACGGCCTGCCGGAGCTCGCGGTGGAGGACGCCATCGTCGCCCACCAGCGCCCCAAGATCGAACTGTACGGCAGCACGCTGTTCATGGTTCTCAAGACCGCCAGCTACGTGGAGCACGACGAGATCGCCGAGGACACCGAGGTCGTCGTCACCGGCGAGGTGATGGTCTTCATCGGCCCGGACTTCGTCGTGACCGTGCGGCACGGCAACCACGGTGCCCTGGAGCAGCTGCGCGCCAACCTGGAGGGGCAGCCCGCGATGCTGCGCCACGGGCCGTCCGCGGTGCTGCACGGGGTGTGCGACGGGATCGTCGACAACTACCTGGCGCTGGTGGAACGCCTCGACGCCGACGTCGACGCCGTCGAGGCGCTGGTGTTCGAACGCTCCGCCCGGGCCCCGGTGGAGAAGCTCTACCAGCTCAAGCGCGAGCTGCTGGAGTTCAAG
This sequence comes from Parafrankia irregularis, assembly GCF_001536285.1. Lineage (NCBI taxonomy): Bacteria > Bacillati > Actinomycetota > Actinomycetes > Frankiales > Frankiaceae > Parafrankia > Parafrankia irregularis. The sequence continues at coordinate 418,058 of NZ_FAOZ01000007.1, forward strand.
CACGCCGTCACCCCGCTCAACGGGCCGCTGCGCATGCTGTCGGACACCGCCCTGCCGATGATCGACCCGCACGTGCGCGACCATTTCCGGGACGTGTTCGACCACCTCGTCCAGGTGACCCAGCGGGTCGCCCACCTCGACGAGCTGCTGTCCTCGATCCTGCAGGCGACGCTGACGCAGGTGACGATCGCCCAGAACGAGGACATGCGCAAGATCAGCGCCTGGGTCGCCATCGGCGCCGTCCCGACCGCCATCGCCGGCATCTACGGGATGAACTTCGAGCACATGCCGGAGCTGCGCGAGGTCTGGGGCTACCCGGCGGTCCTCACACTGATGGCCGTCATCTGCCTGTCCCTCCACCGGGCGTTCCGCCGCAACGGCTGGCTCTGAACGCCGGGGTGTCCGAACGCTGGTGTGTCCCCGGATGTGGCGGGCATGCCTAGCGGGGAGCAACCAGGCAGGCGCAGCAGCAGGCGCCAACCAGTGGCGCGAGGGAGTGGTGCCATGGCGCGCACGGCATCACCGGTGGGCCCGGCGAAACCACTGGACCCCGGCACGGAGCAGATCCAGGCCGATCCCGCGGTGGCCGATCTGCTGGGCGTCCTGCGCCGGCACCTGGCAATGGACGTCGCGTTCCTCGGCCGGCTCGACGAGCAGTGTCTGCTCCTGCAGGTCTTCGACGGTGACCCGGCCGCCTTCGGGCTCGCGCCGGGCAGCACCGTCCGCCGCCACGCCGCGCTCTATCCCACCGCGCTCGCGCACGACGCCCCGATCGTCATCCCGGACACCCAGGCCGACCGGCGCACCGCCCAGGCACCGATCGTGCAGGGGCTCGGAATCGGCTCGTACGCGGCGGCGCTGGTCTACGACAACGACGACGAGGTCTACGGGCTCGTCGGCTGCCTCGGGCGGCAGCCGCGGCCGCACCTGCGGCCCCGGGACGGGCAGTTCGTCGACCTGCTGGCGGCGTTCCTGCGCGACGCGGTGATCGATCTGCGCCGGGTGTGGGAGTCCCGCAGCCACCTCTCCCGGATCATCAGCGACCTGATCGACGACGGCGGGCCCCAGATCGTGTTCCAGCCGGTGGTCAGTCTCGCCGACGGCAGCATCGCCGGGGTCGAGGCACTGTCCCGGTTCCCCGACTCGCACCGTGACCCGGAAGGCTGGTTCAAGGTCGCCGCCCAGGTGGGCCTGGGCACCGAGCTGGAGCTGGCGGCGATCCGCCACGCGCTCACCGCGCTGCCCGGCCTGCCGCCCTCGGTGGCGCTGTCACTGAACGCCGCACCGGCGACGATCGCCTCCGGCCTGCTGGGGCTGCTCCGGTCGTTCGGGGCCTGCGACCGGGTCATCGTGGAGATCACCGAACACGAGTACTTCAGCACCGACCCGGTGGTCATGCGCGACATCCAGGCGCTGCGCTCGCTGGGCACCCGCATCGCGGTGGACGACACCGGCACCGGCTACGCCGGGCTCGAACAGCTCATCCAGCTGCGCCCCGAGATCGTCAAACTGGACTATCTGATCACCCACCTGATGGACGTCGACCCCGCGCGGCGCGCGGTCGCGGCCGCCATCGTGAGCGTCGCCCGGGAGATCGGCGGCCAGGTCATCGCGGAGGGCATCGAGTCCACCGCCGAGCTGCGGACGGCCACCGAGATCGGTATCGGCTTCGGCCAGGGCTATCTGCTCGGCCGCCCGGCCCGCACCCTGCGCGCCGCCTGCTCCCCCACCCCAGGCCTGTTCCGCCCGGACCCGGCGCCGGCGCCGGCACGCTGAAGGCGCGCGCTCCGGGAGCCGCGGCGTCGCGGTCCATCACGGGTGGGAGTCCAGCGCGGGGTGCGGGCCTAGCGCGGGATGTTGCCGGGCAGTTCCATCATCCGCTGGAGCAGGCGGGCCAGGAAGACCGTGTGCTGGTGCAGCAGCGCGCGGTCAAGCTTGTCGAGGTTGCCGCCCGGGGTGACCTGCAGCAGGTACGCCGGGCCGGTGATCATCGCGATGGTGGGGATGCCCAGCCGGTAGGCGAAGGTGCCCTCCCCGTACAGGCCGTTCTGGAAGGGCTTCTGGATACCGGCGCGGGTCAGGCCGCTGGTGCGGACCTCGTCCTGCGCCAGGGTGCGCAGCGTGTCGCTGTTGCCGACGGCGACCGCGACCGGTTCGGTGCGCCCGGTCGCCCGGTAGGGGCCGGTGCCGCCCTGGTCGTCCCAGCCGAGGGTGCCCAGGTGCTCGGCGACGAGCGCCATCTCCACCCCGCCGGTGATCTCGGGGTGGGCCCGCAGCCAGGCATCGGGCTTGACGGTGGCGCCGTCGGCGGTCATGTGGTTCGGCGAGAACATGAACAGCAGGTCACGGGACCGCGTGCTGGCCGGGAAGCGGCTGAAGTACTCGGCCAGCGCGCACAGCGCGGGTCCGCCGTTCTCCTCGACGGCGTTCTGCCCGTCGGTGTGGGTCGCGACGAGGACGGTGCCCGCCCGGACGCCGGGCGGTCCGGTGCCCGGCAGCCGGGCGAGCAGGTAGTCCACCGTGGTCTCGCGCCGGTCCGCCGTCAGCACGAGCGTGGCCCGGGCGGGGCCGCGGGCCAGCAGCGCGCGCAGCCGGGCGCCGGACTCCCGGTCCAGCCGCAGGGCCGGCAGCCCGGCGTGCTCCTGCTGGTGCGGGGTGTACTGGCCGGCGGCCAGCGCCGGGCTCTGATCAGAGACCTCGATCATGGCGACGGCGCCGTGGGCACGGGCGGTGGCCAGGTCGGGGGCGGGTGGCACCCCCAGCCAGACGCGGGAGTAGTCCTCCTGTGCGAACTCGGCGCGGGCGGTGGGGGGATGCACCGTGTAGGCGAGATCGGTGAGCACCGAGGCGTGCAGCCGCGCGATCGGTGCGTCGACGACGACCACCGCCCCGGTGAGCGGCCCCGCCGCGCCGCCACCAGCTCCCGCAGCGGCACCGGCACCCGCGGAGGCACCGGCGGCGGCCTGGTAGGCCGCCTCGTCACCGGGGCCCAGGTCGACCACGGGGCCGGTCACTCCGGCCGGCCCGGTCTCACCGGAGCGCGGCCGGTAGGAGGCGACCGGAAGAGTCCAGGCGGTGCCGCCTGCATCCCTCACCTGCAGTGACCATCGCCCGGCCAGCCACTGCGCGAGCCGGGTCGGATGACGGGTCACGGTGAGGCCGTAGCCGCGCAGCTGGCGCTCGAGGTCGTCGATGTGGCCGCGGTGCGCCGCCGACCCGGTGTGCCGGGGCCCCACCGCGGTCATCCGGTCGACCCAGCTCCACAGCGTGTCGGCGTCGACGAGGTCCTGCGCGGTGACCGGCCCGGGCGTGCCGGTGGCGAACGGCCGCCGCACCGCGCCCGCGCCTGTCACGGCGCGCCCGCCGCCGCCGGCTCCGGCGGCATCGCCCGCGGTGCCGGACCCGTCACAGCCGGCGGCCAGGGTCCCCGCGACGGCGGTGAACGCGCCGGACGCCGTCAGTCGCAGGGTCGTGTCCAGAAAGCGCCGGCGGCTCGTCGCCGGCGGTTCGTCGCCTGCCGTCACGGATCTGATCGTGACACGGGCGGCCACGCAGCGCCCTCAGGATCGCACCGAAAGTGCTCAGGAGGGCGGGTGGGGCGCGGCCGGGCGCATGAGGTCACCGACCGCGGCGCGGACCATGACGCCGAGGTCCTCGTCGCCGACCCCGGCGAACACCTCGCTGCCGAGCAGGAAGCCTCCGACGATCGCGCCCAGGGCGCAGGCCAGCCGCACCCGCCGCTCGATCGGCACCTCGTCGTTGGAAAGCAGCCGCAGGAGCCGCTCCTGCAGATCGGAGTGGCTCCCGCCCTGGCCGTGGTGGTCGGGTAGCCGGTCGAGCGCATGGTGGTTGCGCATGTGGAACAGGAACAGCGTCCGGTTGGCGAGCATGGCGCCGACGATCAGGTCCAGCGCCGCGGGCCACCGGTCGGGGCTGGCGAGGTCGGCCTCCAGGTCCTCGAAGCCGGCCCGCCCCAGCTCGTGCAGCCGCAGGTGCAGTGCCAGCAGGATGTCGTCCTTGCTGGCGAAGTGGTAGTACAGCGCGGCCTTGGTGATGTTCAGCCGCTGCGCGATCTCACGCAGCGAAACCGCCTCGTAGCCGGAGTGCGTGAACAGCTCGAGAGCGACGTCGAGGATCCGTTCCCGGGTGCTCTTCTCCCCTGCTGCCGGCGCGGGGGGTCTGGGCATGATCCCAACCTACTTGACGTGGCGACCCGATGTTGCTTACCTTGCGGCAAGTAAGTTTAATCTTACCTGTCGGCAAGTTATTGACGAGTCGGGGGCGACCCACGTGGACCAGACGATGATCGAGGCCACCGGCCTCACGAAACGCTACGGCGACACCCAGGCCCTGGCCGGGGTCGACCTGCACGTCCCCGCGGGGACGATCCTCGGCGTGCTCGGCCCGAACGGGGCGGGCAAGAGCACCGCGGTGCGCATCCTGACCACGCTGGCCCGTCCAGACACCGGCCGGGCCAGCGTGGCCGGGTTCGATGTGGTGGCCCAGGCGGGCGAGGTGCGGCGCCGCATCGGGGTGACCGCCCAGGACGCCACCCTCGACGAGGCGCTGACCGGCCGGCAGAACCTGCGGATGATCGCCGAGCTCAGCGGCCTGCGCTCGCGGGCCGCCGCCGACCGCGCCGGCGAGCTGCTGGCACGGTTCGAGCTGACCGACGCCGCCGACCGCGTGCTCAGGGGCTACTCGGGCGGCATGCGCCGCCGCCTCGACCTGGCCGCGAGCCTGGTGGCGCGCCCGGCGGTGCTGTTCCTCGACGAGCCGACCACCGGCCTGGACCCGGCCAGCCGGGCGCGGATGTGGGAGGTCGTGCGCGACCTGGTGGCCGCGGGTACGACGATCCTGCTGACGACGCAGTACCTGGAGGAGGCCGACGCGCTCGCCGACCACATCGTCGTGATCGACCACGGGCGGGTCGTCGCCCGCGGCACCGCCGACGAGCTCAAGACCACGATCGGCGGCCACCGTCTGGAGATCACCCTCTCCGCCGCCCATGCCGGCGCGGCGGCGGCGCTGCACCCCCTCGTCGAGGGCCGCGTCGACATCGACGAGGGCGGGCGGCGGCTGCGCGCGGCGGTGCGCGGCGGGGAGGGCGTGGCGACCGCGGTCATCAGGGCCCTGGACGGCGTCGGGGCGCTGGTCGATGACGTCGTCGTGCACGCACCGTCCCTCGACGACGTGTTCTTCGCGCTCACCGGCGCCCCGGACGCCGCCGCCGAGCGCGGTTCGAACGGCCGTCCCGGCAACCATCCCGACAGCCGTCCCGACGACGTCCGCGCCACGAGCCCGGTAGGAGTGGCCTGATGTCCGAGCTCACGATCACCACGGGCGGCCCGGTGGGGGCCCTCGCCGCGCCGGCGCGGACCGGCGCCGTCAGCCGGGCGGTGCGCAACGTCGTCGTGCTCACCCGGCGCAACCTGGTGCACATCGCCCGCGAGCCGCTGCAGCTGTCCGACATCACCGTGCAGCCGGTGCTGTTCACCCTGCTGTTCGTCTACGTCCTCGGCGGCGGGGTGAGCGTCACCGGCGGCGACTACAAGGACTTCGCGATCCCCGGGCTGGTCGCGCTCAACCTCACCACCTCGGCGATGGGTACCGCGGTCGGGCTGAGCAACGACCTGCGCACCGGCGCGGTCAACCGGTTCCGGACCCTGCCGATGTGGCGGGCCGCAGTCCTGGTCAGCCGTTCGCTGTCGGACGTGCTCGCGGCCGCGGTCTGCATGTCGATCGTGCTGCTGACGGGCCTCGCGATCGGCTGGCGGCCGGAGACCTCGGTTGCCGGGTTCGTCGGCGCGCTCGCGATCCCGTTGCTGTTCAGCTACGCGCTGGCCTGGGGCACGGCCTGTCTGGGCATGGTCAGCGAGGGGCCGGAGAGCGCCCAGTCGATCGCGCTGGTGCTGCTGTTCCCGCTGGCGATCGTGTCGAACGCGATGGTGCCGACCGCGGGCATGCCGGGCGTGGTGCGGGCGATCGCCGAATGGAACCCGGTCAGCGCGGTGACCGCGGCGGCCCGGGACCTGTTCGGCAACCCGAACCCGTCCGCGGCCTCCCACGCCTGGCCCATGCAGCATCCGGTCCTGGCCGCGGTGCTCTGGTCGGTGGCCATCGTGGCGGTGTGCGCGCCGCTGGCGGTCGCCCTCTACCGGCGTCGCACCACCGACTGACACTCGCACCGCCGACGGACAACCCTCCGGAGCGGACCGGGACGACAGAGATCGAATTGGCGTCAACTTTGAGTTGACGCCAATCGATCGTCAACCTAGAGTTGACGCCATGACAGACATCGACCCGACCACCCTCAGTAACAGCGTCCGCCTCGACGACCTGATCGCCGCGATCAAGAAGACACACGCCGACGCCCTCGAGCAGCTGTCCGGTGCCGTGCTGGTCGCCGACCACCTCGGCGACGTGGCCGACCACCTCATCGGCCACTTCGTCGACCAGGCCCGCCGTTCCGGCGCCTCCTGGACGGAGATCGGCCGCAGCATGGGCGTCACCAAGCAGGCCGCGCAGAAGCGGTTCGTCCCCAAGGAGCCCGGCGAGCCGGAAAGCCTCGACCCGGCACAGGGCTTCGGCCGCTACACGCAACGGGCCCGCAACGCCGTGGTCGCCGCGCAGAACGAGGCGCGGGCCGCCGGCAACGCCGAGATCGCCGCGGAGCATCTGCTGCTCGGCCTGCTCGCCGACCCCGCCGGGCTCGGCGCCGCCGCGATCGTCGCCCAGGGCGCCCCCCTCGCCGCCGTGCGCGAGGCCGCGACCGCGAACCTGGCGCCACCCGTCGCGCCGGTACCCGACCTCATCCCCTTCGACGGGCGCGCGAAGAAGGCGCTCGAGCTGACCTTCCGCGAGGCTCTGCGGCTGGGTCACAACTACGTCGGCACCGAGCACATCCTGCTCGCGCTGCTGGAGCTGGAGGACGGCACCGGCCCACTGACGTCACTGGGAGTCACCAAGCCGGGTGCGGAGGGCCACCTCCGCCGGCTGCTCGCCCTCGCCGCCGGCGGCACGACCGCCACCGCCACGCCGGATCCCGCACCGGAGGCACGCGCCTGAGACCTGCGCCGCCAACACGCGGCATACCGAACATTTAAACAAGCTGAATAGTCGAACAGATTGCGCAACTACTCTCCGTGTTCGTCGGGGGCTCGAGGATGACACCCACCAGTGCGGAGGCGCGCAGATGCCAAGTCGACAGCGGCGGATCGGAACCTGGGCGGTGATGCTGGCCGCAGCCGGCACGGTGGCACTGCCCGCGGCGGCGAGCGCAGCACCCACCACGAGCGAGCTGCCCGGGGCGGAGTACGCGTTCGCGCCCCCGTCGTACGCGGCCCGGGCCTGGGGGCACAACACCTTCGGGCAGCTGGGCAACGGCACCACCGGCGCGGCCAGCTTCAGCCCCGTGCCGGTCACCGACCTCACCGGCCTGGACGACGTCCGCGCCATCGCGGGCGGGTCCGGCTCCGGGTTCGCGCTCAACGGCGACGGCACCGTCTGGGCCTGGGGCCTCAACAACGTCGGCCAGCTCGGCAACGGCACCGTCATCAACAGCAACGTGCCCGTCCAGGTCGCTGGCCTGGACGACATCCGCGCCATCGCCGCCGGGAGCAACGGCAACGGCTACGCGCTGCGCAGCGACGGCACCGTCTGGGCCTGGGGCGACAACTCCGCCGGCCAGCTCGGCATCAACCAGGCCATCGCCAGCAGCACTGTCCCCGTCCAGGTGCTGGGCCTGACCGGCATCCGTGCCATCGCCTCGGACGGCGGCGCGGCCTACGCGCTGCGCCGCGACGGCAGCGTGTGGGCCTGGGGCCTCAACACCTTCGGCCAGCTCGGCGTCGGCACCACCACACCCAGCCCACTGCCGATCCAGCTCCTCGGCCTCAGCGGCATCCGGGCCATCGCCGCCCGCGACAACAGCGCCTACGCGCTGCGCAGCGACGGCACCGTCTGGGCCTGGGGCGAGAACGGCGTCGGCCAGCTCGGCAACGGCACCAACGCCACCAGCCTGGTGCCCACGCCCGTCCTCAACCTGGCCAAGATCCGCCGCATCGCCGCCGGCGTCGACAGCGCCTACGCCCTGGACGAGACAGGCACCGTCTGGGCCTGGGGCGGCAACACCCTCGGCCAGCTCGGCAACGGCTCCAACGCCCCCAGCTCGCTGCCCATCCCCGTCACCGGGCAGACCGGCCTCGTTGGCGCCGTCGCCATCGCCGCCGGCGCCAACAGCGCCTACGCCCTGCGCTGGGACGGCACCGCCTTCGCCTGGGGCAACAACGGCCTCGGCCAGCTCGGCAACGGCAACGCCGCCGTGCCCAGCAGCACCACCCCGCTGCCGATCCCGGGCCTGCAGGACGTCCGGGCCATCGCGGGCGGCCTCTTCGACGGCTACGCCATCGTCGGCGCCGGGTTCTAGCCCACCGTCAACCACAGCCGCACAGCTCGCCCGCGCGTACAGCCGGCGGGGCCGAGGTGGCCCGGGACGTCACCTCGGCCCCGGTTCCGGCCGTCGACACGCGGCATAGCGAACATTTAAACAAGCTGGATGACTGAACAGGTCACGCGACTACTGTCCGTGTCCGCCGGGTGCTCATAGTGACGCCCGCCGGGTACGGAGGAGCGGAGATGCCCAGTCAACAGCGGCGAATCGGAACATGGGCGGTGGTGCTGGCCGCGGCCGGCGCGGTGGCACTGCCCACCGCCGCCAGCGCAGCACCCAAGCCGGACGGCCCCTCCGCCGAGGCGGAGTACGCGTTCGCGCCACCGACCTACACGGCCCGCGCCTGGGGCCTCAACGACGCCGGCCAGCTCGGCAACGGCACCACCAGCCCCACTCCCAGCTTCAGCCCCGTGCCGGTCACCGACCTCACCGGCCTCGACGACGTCCGCGCCATCGCGGGCGGCTACGGCTCCGGGTACGCGCTCAACAGCGACGGCACCGTCTGGGCCTGGGGCCTCAACACCCTCGGCCAGCTCGGCAACGGCACCGTCATCAACAGCAACGTGCCCGTCCAGGTCGCCGGCCTGGACGACATCCGCGCCATCGCCGCCGGAACCGACGGCAACGGCTACGCGCTGCGCCGTGACGGCACCGTCTGGGCCTGGGGCGTCAACACCCTCGGTCAGCTCGGCAACGGCCAGCCGATCGCCAGCAGCACGATCCCCGTCCAGGTCGTCGGCCTGACCGGCATCCGCGCCATCGCCGCCGACGGCAGCACCGCCTACGCGCTGCGCCGCGACGGGAGCGTGTGGGCCTGGGGTTCCAACGGCGCCGGCCAGCTCGGCACCGGCCAGCCCATCGCCAGCAGCCCGCTGCCGATCCAGATCGTCGCCCTCAGCGACATCCGCGCGATCACCGCCCGCAACGCCAGCGCCTACGCGCTGCGCCGCGACGGCACAGTCTGGGCCTGGGGTGACAACCCATCGGGCGAGCTCGGCAACGGCACCCTCACCCCCAGCCTGACACCCGGGCCCGTCCTCAACCTGACCAAGATCCGCCGCATCGCCGCCGGCGCCGGCGTCGCCTACGCCCTGGACGAGACAGGAACCGTCTGGGCCTGGGGCGCCAACGCCGTCGGCCAGCTCGGCAACGGCACCCTCACCCCCAGCCTGCTCCCCGTCCCCGTCACCGGGGAGACCGGTCTCGTCGGCGCCGTCGCCATCGCCGCCGGCGCCAGCACCGTCTACGCCCTGCGCTGGGACGGCACCGCCTTCGCCTGGGGCGTCAACAACGTCGGCCAGCTCGGCAACGGCAACCCCTCGGTGCCCCAGAGCTCCGTACCGCTCCCGATCCCCGGCCTGGGCGACGTCCGGGCCATCACCGGTGGCCTCTTCGACGGCTACGCCATCGTCAGCAGCGGGTTCTAGGACACGAACAGGCACGACCGGAACACAACCGCACAGTCGCACCACATCAGCCGGCGCGGCCGAGGTGACCCGGGACGTCACCTCGGCCGCGGCCGTGTTCCCCCACCTGTCAACGCGGCCGACGGCCGGCGCGGCCCACCGAGTAGAGCACGCCGCGGGGTGCAGCGCGACTCGGCGTCGGGCATCCCGCAGGGTCGTGACCGCCGTGGATGTCAGTCGTGAACGGTGCTGATCACGGTGTCCAGGCCGACGCGGCGGATGGCGGTGCCAGCCCCACCGATATAGAGCACGCCCGTCGTGTCGACGGCGACCCGCGCCGGGCTGGCCAGCCGGGCCGCGGTGGCGGGGCCACCGTTCCCGTCCGAGCCGTACTCGCCGGTGCCCGCCACCGTGGTGATCACACCGCGGGTGTCGACGCGGCGCACCCGCTGCGCGGACGACTCGGGGAAGAACAGGTTCCCCACCGGGTCCAGCGCCAGCGACGACGGGCCGCTGGTCAGCGTGAGCCCGGCGGCCGTCGCCGGCCCGCCGTCACCGGTGAACCCCGCGGGCCCACCGCCGGCCAGCGTGCGCACCGGTTCGTCCGGATCGAGCACCTGAACCCGGCCGGTCGAGTAGTCGACGACGTACAGCCGCCCGTCGCGGGCCTCGACATCGCCGATGCTCTGCCCCACGACCCGCACCGGCGGCTGACCCGGCGACGGTGTGACGTACCCGCCCGCCTGCTCGGTGCGCCCGACCAGATGCAGCACACCGGCCTGGTCGAGCCGGAAGAGCCGGCCAGCCCCGGCTAGATACAGCGTGCCGTCGGTGTCGACGGCGATCGGGCCGGACGCGAGCGACAGCGAGACCTCGGTGGCCCGCGTGCCGTCGGCGGCCACCCGCTCACCCCCACCGGCCACGGTGGTGATCACACCGTCCGGACCGATCCGGCGGATTCGCCCGTTGCCGCTGTCGGCGAGGAACACCGAGCCGTCGGCAGCGACAGCCACGTCACTCACGCCCCGCAGCCGGGCCGCGGTCGCCGGCCCGCCGTCCCCGATGGAACCGGCCACACCCGTGCCCGCGACGGCGGACAGTGTTCCGTCGAGGTCCAGCCGCAGCACCCGCAGACCGGCCCGGTCCACGACGTAGAACCCCCCGCCCTTCGCCGCGGGCCCGGTTGCCCAGGCCCGGACCTCGTCCAGCCGCAGGGGAAGGGCTGGTGCGGACGGAGCCGGGCCCGGGTCGGTGCCGGTGGCGACGGGCGGCGACTCGGAGCCCGTGCCGCGGGTGACGACCAGCCCGACCACGCCCGCCATCGCAAGCACGACGGCCGCAACCATCGCGGTCACCGCCATCACCCGGCCACGGCCGCGGCGGGTGGCGCGGCCACCCCGCGGGGCGTAGCGCGTCCCCTCGAACAGGTTGCGCGGCTCAGGTCGCTCCGGCCGGGCAGGCCCGGGCTGTGCCGGGTGTGCCGGGTGTGCCGGGTGTGCCGGGTGTGCCGACCCTGGCCGCGGCGCCGCGGGCGCGGGCCCGGGCGGTTCCGCGGTCGGGGATGGTCCGGGCGGCGGGGACGCGGAGACGCCGGCCCCGGCGGGCTCGACCGGGGCACGCGGCGGGGCGAACCGCGCGACGGGGCCGAGCCGGGCTTGCGCCGTGGACCGTGCCGATTCGGTGAGGGCGAGCACCAGGCCCGATCGGGCCTGCCAGTCCGGCCCGAAGACCTCGGTCGCGGCGGCGCTGATCGCCCGGGCGAACGCGGCCGCGTCCGGCGGACGCCGCGCCGGATCCTTCGCCAACGCCGGCAGGATGACGTCACAGACCGCCGGTGGCACCCCGGGGGGCACCGGCGGATCCACCTCACACTGATGACGCAGCAGCTCGGGCACCGACAGCCCCGCGTCGAACACCGGCCGGCCCGACACCAGCTCGTAGAGCACGACGCCGAGCGCGTAGAGGTCCGCCGCCGGCCCGACGCGCCCGCCGGTGATCTGCTCCGGTGCCATGTACCGCGGGGTGCCGGCTGCCTGGCTGACGGTTCCCGGCGCGCCGTCGAGGATCCGTCCGATCCCGAAGTCGGTGATCCTGGGCTGCCCGGCCGCGGTGAACAGGATGTTGTCCGGCTTGATGTCGCGGTGCAGGACGCCGTGGGCGTGGGCGTGGGCCAGCCCGTCGGCGACCGCCGCGCCCACGGCCAGCGTCGCCTCGGCGGACAACCGGTGCCGGTGCTGGGCCAGGGTGCCGCCCCCCAGCATCTCCATGATCAGCAGGCACAGGTCGTCGAGCACGACATAGTCGTGGATCCGCACGATGTGTGGATGGTCCAGGCGGCTCAGGATCCGGGCCTCGTCGCGGAACTCGGCCGCCGACGCCGCCGGCACCACCTTGATCGCGACCGCGCGGTCGAGGTCGAGGTGGTGCCCGGCGAGGACCAGGCCGAACGATCCGGCACCGAGCTGCTCACCGATGGTGTAGCGGGGCAGCGCCCGGGCGATGCGGGCCCGGTCGACGGCAGGCATGACCGGTCCGCCCTACCGGACCCGCAGGGCGCGGGCCCGGCCGTCGACGGCGTCGGTGACGTAGAGGATCCCGGTCCCGTCCAGGTCCAGCCCGCCCGGGTAGACCAGCTCGGCCTCGACCGCCGGGCCGCCGTTGCCGGAGTACTGGGCCACGCCCGTGCCGGCGATCGTGGTGATGATCCCGTCGGGGGTGATGCGCCGCACCCGGCTGTTGGCCGGGTCGGACAGGTAGATCGTGCCGGTCGAGTCCACCGCGACGTCGGCGCCGACCGTGCTGATCTTCGCGCGGGTCGCCGGACCGCCGTCACCGGAGAAGCCGGCGTCACCGGTGCCGGCGACGGTGCTGATCCGCCCCGCGGGGTCGATGCGGCGCAGCCGGAAGTTGTCCTGGTCGACCAGGTAGATGCTGCCGTCGGGGCCGCGGGCGAGCGAGCACGGATAGCTGAGCGTCGCCGCGGTCGCCGGACCGCCGTCACCGTCGCCGTCACCGCCGTCGCCGGGGCCGACCAGGGTGTCGCCGTCCGCGCCGGTGCCCGCGACGGTGGTGATGATCCCGTCCAGGCCGATGCGGCGGATCCGCTGGTTCGTACCGTCGGCGACCAGCAGGCTGCCGTCGTCGTCCAGCAGCAGGCTGTTCGGGTTGTTCAGCTTGGCGTTCACCGCCGGCAGCCCGTCCCCGGCGAAGATCAGTCCGTCCTCGCTCACCTCACCGGCGAAGCCGCTGTCACTCTGGCCGGCGATGGTGGTGATGATCCCGTTCGTCCCCACCCGGCGGATGCGGTGGTTGCCGTTGTCCGCGATGAACAGGGTGCCGTCCGGGGCCACCACGACACCGGACGGCTCCTGGAGCGACGCGCTCGTCGCCGGGCCGCCGTCGCCGTCGAAGCCGGCCGTGCCGTTGCCGGCGACGGTGGTGATCCGGCCGGTGCGGTCGATCCGGCGGATCCTGTTGTTCTCGGTGTCCGCGACGTAGATGACACCGCGCGCGGTGTCGATGGTCAGGTCCCGGGCGGAGTCGAACTCGGCCTGGGTGGCCGGGCCGCCGTCGCCGGAGAACCCGTCCGATCCGGCCCCGAACACCGCCGCGATCGCACCGGCGGCCAGCGTCGGCTGCCAGGCCGGTGGCGGGGTGGCCGGCGGCGGTGTCGCCGGTTCCGGCCGGCCCCACACGGCCCAGCCGACACCGCCGCCGGCGGCCAGGCCCAGCACCAGGACGAGCACCGTCACCGCCGCCGGCACCCCGGCGCGGGCGTGGGGCCGGGTTCTGGTGGTGGTCCGGGACCCGCCGCCCGTCGACGCCGCCCCCACGTCCGCACCCGCACCGCCGCCGCGGGCACGGTTGACGCCGTTGGCCCTCGCGCGCCCGGCGGCCCGCCGGGCGCTGGCCGGCCGCCGCGTCGTCAGCTCGCGGACGTCCGCCGCGAGGTGGATCGGCAGCCCGGCCCGGTCCAGCCAGTGCCGCCCGAACACCGCGGTCGCGGCCTGGGCGAGATCGGAGGCGAACGCGTGCGCGCTGGGATAGCGCAGCTCCGGCCGCTTGGCCAGGCAGCGCATGAGCACCGCGCCCAGTTCGCCCGGCACACCCGGGGGCGGCGGCGGGGTCACGTCGGTGTGATGGCGCAGCAGCACCGGCAGCGCCAGCGCGGGTGGTGCCAGCCGGGTGCCGGTGAACAGCTCGTAGAGCACGACACCGAGCGCGTACAGGTCGGTGGCCGGCCCGAGCCGGTCGCCGGTGATCTGCTCCGGTGCCATGTAGCGCGGCGTGCCCACCACCCGGCTGGCGGTGGAGGCCGAGCCTTCCAGCACCTTCGAGATGCCGAAGTCGGTGATCTTCGGCTGGCCGTCGTCGGTGAACAGGATGTTCGCCGGCTTGATGTCGCGGTGCACCACCCCGTGCTCGTGGGCATGGGCCAGCGCGTCGGCGACGGCCAGCGCCACCGCGCAGGCCGCCTCGGGCGCCAGCGCGCGGTGCGCGAGGGTGCCCCCGGAGAGCATCTCCATCACCAGCAGGCACAGGTCCCCGCGCATGACGTAGTCGTAGGTCCGCACGATGTGGGGATGATCCAGCCGGCTCAGCAGCCGCGCCTCGGTCCGGAACTCCGCGGCCGCGCCGGCGTCCGGGCTGGTCAGCACCTTGATCGCGACGCGGCGATCGAGCTCGGAGTGGTAGCCGGCGAGGACGAGGCCGAACGCGCCCGATCCCAGCTCCGCGCCGATCGCGTAACCCGGCAGCGCCGCGGCCACCCGGCCACGGTCGACGACTGGCACCCCAGCCTCCCGTCCTCGTCCTTCAATGCCTGTGCTCGGTGTGTGGCGCGGCGCTGGCCAGCGCCGCACGCTGGTCCGCGTTCGGTTCCGGTCAGCCCGCGCCGGTCAGGTCCACGCGCAGCACCAGGTTGCGGCGCCGATCGGAGACCAACAGGTCCCCGGACGGATCCAGCGCGACCTGCCCGTCCGGGCTCAGCGCGGCCGGGTCCACACCCTCGACCCGGCCCGGGCGGGCCGTGCCCGCGACCGTCGTGATCACCCCGGCGGCGTCGACCCGGCGGACCCGCCGGTTGGTGCGGTCGGTGATGTAGATGGTGCCGGCCGCGTCGACCGTGACCCCGCGCGGGGACCGCAACGTCGCCTTCGTCGCCGGCCCGCCGTCGCCGGACAGGCCCGGGCGCCCGTTGCCGGCCACCGTCTCGATCCTTCCGTCCAGGCCGATGCGGCGGATCCGGTTGTTGCTGGTGTCGGCGATGTAGAGCCGGCCGAACCGGTCCAGGGCCACGGCGAGCGGGAAGGCCAGCAGCGCCCTGGACGCCGGACCACCGTCGCCGAACGAGCCCTCCCCGTCCCGGCCGGCCAGGGTGGTGATGATCCCGTCGGAGCCGACCCGGCGGATCCGGTTGTTGGCGGTGTCGGCGATGAAGACCGTTCCGTTGCCGTCAACGGCGACACCGCCGGGGTACCACAGCGCCGCCGCGGTCGCCGGACCACCGTCGCCCGAGAAGGAGTGCTCCCCGTTGCCGGCCACGGTCGTGATGATCCCGGCCGCGTCCACCCGGCGGATCCGCTGGTTGAAGGTGTCGGCGATGAGCAGGCCGCCGTCACGGTCCAGCGTCACCGCGGACGGCTGGTACAGCTGCGCGTCGACGGCCGGCCCGCCGTCACCGGCGAAGCCCTTCACGCCGGTCCCGGCGACGGTCACGATCACGCCGTCCGGTGAGATGCGCCGGACCCGGTTGTTCCCGGAGTCGGCGACGTACACGTTGCCCGCCCGGTCGGCGACCAGGCCGAACGGCGCATTGACCGACGCCGCCGCGGCGGGCCCGCCGTCACCGCCGTAGCCGGCTGTGCCCGTACCCGCCACCGTCGTCGCCGCGAACGGCGGCGGCGAGGGCAGCGGCGGATCCGGCGCGGCGGGCGCGGCCGTTCCCGGACCGCTGGGCGGCCTGGTCGCGGTCGCCTCGACCACGGTCTGCCCCCCACGCTCGGACAGCGGGATCGTCAGCGCGGCCGCGACACCGGCGACGGTCACCGCGGCCGCGGTGAGGATCGCGACCCGCCGGGTCCAGGACTGCCCCCGCAGGTCGCCGTCGATGTCGGCACCGGAACCGGCGGCGCCCGAATCACCGCGGCCGGCCATCGCCGCCGTGTCGGCCGCCGCGTCAGGTCCTGATCGGCGAGGCCCACGCGCGGGGGATTCCCCCGGCGGCGGCCCCGCCGGATCACCGCCCGGTGCGACCATCGCCACCGCGGGCGGCGCGGCACCGAGCGGGTGCGGCCCGGTCCCCAGCCGGGTGGTGCGCTGAGCCGGATCCGGCTCAGCCGGGACCTGGCTCGCCGGATCCAAGCCCGCCGGAGCCGGGCTCGCCCGGTCGAGGCCATCGGCGGGCCGCGAGCCGCGCAGGCCCGTGCTGACCAGCAGCCGGACGTCCGCGTGGTCCATCCAGTCCGGGCCGTACGCCGCCTGGGCGGCCAGGCCCAGGTCCACCGCGAACTGCCCGGCACCCCGGTGGCGCTGCCCCGGGTCCTTGGCCAGCGCCCGCGCCAGCACCGCCGCCACCGGTGGCGCCACCCCCGCCGCCGGTGGCGCCGGCACCTCGCAGTGGTGCAGGAACAGCTCCGGCACGGTCAGCCCGGCCCCGAAGGGCGGGGCACCGGTCAGCAGCTCGTAGAGGGTGGCGGCGAGCGCGTAGACGTCGGTGGCCGGCACCAGCCGCCCGCCGGTGATCTGCTCGGGGGCCATGTACTGGGCCGTACCGACGATCCGTCCGGTGGCCAGCGGAGTTCCGTCGACGAGGCCGACCACCCCCACGTCGGTGAGCACCGGCCGGCCGTCGGCGGTGAAGAGGATGTTCGCCGGCTTCACGTCGCGGTGCAGGACCCCGGCGGCGTGCGCGTGCATCAGCCCGTCCGCGATCGCCACCGCGACCGCGCAGGCCGCCGGCGGGGTCAGGCTCTGGCGGGCCAGGGTGCCGCCGGGCAGCAGCTCGCTGACCAGCAGGCGCAGCCCGTCGGCCAGCACGATGTCCAGCAGCCGGCACAGGTGCGGATGGGCGAGCCGGGTCAGGATCCGCGCGTCGGAGGCCGGATCGGCCTCGGCCGGCGGCGCCGGCGGCTGCCCGGCGGTCAGGTGCGCCGTGCCCAGATGTGCGGTGGCCAGATGTGCGGTGGTCGGGTCGGGTCCCGCGGCGGGGCCGGTGCCCGCGGGCAGTTCCAGGTCAAGGATCCGGACCGCCACATCCCGGATGTCCTCTTCCCCCGCCGGCGTCGGGAGCCCCGCGGGAACGTCCCCCGACGTGGCGGACCCCGGTTGTGTGGCGGACGTCCGCCGCGCGGCGAGCACCAGGCCGAAGGCACCCGCGCCCAGCTCCCGACCGAGGTCGTAGCCCGGCAGCGCCGCGGCCACCCGGGCCCGATCCATGATCGGCACTGACCGACCTCCCGGTTGCCGTCTCGCGGCACGATCCGACCGAGCTGGTCGTGATCGCCCCTCGCTGCCCGATATCTACCCTCCGGTGTGGTGCCGGATGCTAGCGCAGCGGGTCGCACAACGGTCCGCTGGCGGGCATGATCGGACGGGTGCGGGTGGACATCGAACGCAGTGGCGGTGTCGCCGGGCTGATCCGGCGCGCCGACGTCGACACCTCCGACCTCGACGCGGGTGTGGCCCGCCAGGCCGAGGCGGCCCTCACCGCCCTCGCCGGCGACCGGCAGGCGCCACGTCAGGCGCCGGGGTCGCAGCGCCCCGACGCCTTCCAGTACACGTTCCGGTTCCGCGACGGCGCCGGGCGCGACCAGACGGTCGTCGTGGGCGAGTCCCGGCTGCCGGCGGCGTTGCGTCCCCTGACCGAGCAGATCACCGCCCGCCGCCCCCGCGCCTGATGCAACCGCAGCGATTCCGTCAGGACGAGTGATCCCGAAAAGGCGGGCCCGAGGAGCTCCGTGCCGACGGCATGCGAACCCCACCCGCACAGCCACCCACCCGAGGATCCCGCGCCACCCCGCGCCACCGCAATTCGCCTGGAGATAGGCAAATGGGGCAGGGGCACGCCCGGCGACCCGCAAGAAAGAAGGATTTCGGTCGTCGGAACGACCAAAATCCTTCAGTATTGCGACTCACCAAACCGGACTCTGCGCTCTGCGCCCTTTTATCGCCCTTGATGCGAATTGCTTACGGCGCCCGCCGAGCAGGCAGCCGCCGTTCGGCGGGCGGCTGTGCCGGGAACACCACAGGTGACGCCAGCGGCCCCCTGAGTGGCCGGCGACCACCGACGGACGGGGGCCTGCAGGACATGTGCCGACTTCTGGGGCTCACCAGCGCCCCCGACCGGGCCCGCGCGACCTTCTGGCTGCTCGACGCACCCGACAGCCTGGACGTGCAGAGCCACCGCAACCCCGACGGCACCGGCCTGGGGGTCTTCGCCGCCGACGGGACGCCCGACGTCTTCCGTCAGCCGCTCGCCGCCTGGGAGGATCACGACTTCGCCGCGCAGGCGCGGCACCGGACATCCACGACGTTCGTGGCGCACGTCCGGCATGCCTCGACCGGCCGGCGGACCACGGCGAACACCCATCCGTTCTGCCAGCAGGGACGCCTGTTCGCCCACAACGGGGTCATCGAGGGGCTGGACCGGCTGGAAGCCCGGCTCGGGTCGGCGGCGATGCGCACCGTCGCCGGGGACACCGACTCCGAGCGGTTCTTCGCCCTGATCACCACCGAGATCACGAACGCCGACGGTGACATCGGGCGCGGCATCACCGCGGCGGCCCGCTGGGTGGCCGAGAACCTCCCCGTCTACAGCATCAACCTGGTGCTCACCACACCGCGGGAGCTGTGGGCGCTGCGCTATCCCGACACCAACACCCTGTTCCTGCTGCGCCGCGGAGCCGGTGGGCATCACGGTGGTCGGCCCCTCGACCACGTCGACGCCGCCGGCACCACCCGGGTCCGCTCCAGCGACCTGGCGACCGTCGCCTCCGCGGTGGTGGCCAGCGAGCCGATGGACGAACATCCCGACTGGCGGGCGCTGCGCCCCGGTGAGCTGCTCCGGGTGCTGCCCGGCCGGATCACGACGACCCGGATCGCGCTGCCCGACCCGCCGGCGCACCCGCTCACCCTCGCCGACCTGCGCCCCGAGGCGGCCGCCTCCCAGACGGCCGGCCGGCGCGCCGAGCCGGCGGACAGCGCCTCCCAGGCGGGGACCCGGTAGGCGACCGCGTCCAGCAGGCCCGCCAGGCCGGCTGGCCTGCTGGCCTGGCGGGCGGGCTGTGTCGCAGGGCGGGGCGCGGCCGGGGCGGCGGTGCCGCGGGCCGGCCAGGGTCGATCAGGGTCGATCAGGCGGCGACCGCGGGGAGGTCGGCCAGCAGCGGAGCCAGCACCTTCCCGGCGTGCGCGATCGCGTCGTCGTCGACGTCGAGATGGGTGACGATGCGGACCTTCGCCGGGCCCGCGGCGCCGACGAGCACCCCGTCGGCCGCCGCCCGGGCCGCGAACGCACCGGCGTCCGGGACGTCGAGGAGCACCATGTTCGTCTCGGTGCGCTCCGGGTCGACCCGCCCGGGGGCCGCGGCCGCCAGCGTCCGAGCCAGCTCGCCGGCGCGGCGGTGGTCGTCGGCGAGGCGCGCCACGTGGTGGCTCAGCGCGTAGAGGCCCGCGGCGGCGAGCACCCCGGCCTGGCGCATGCCCCCGCCGAGGCGCTTGCGCCACTCCCGGGCCCGTTCGACGTGGTCGGTGTCGCCGACGACGAGCGATCCCACCGGCGCCCCCAGGCCCTTGGACAGGCACACCGACAGCGTCGAGAACATCTCCCCGAGGCGGCGCGGCGGGATGTCCTGGGCGACCGCGGCGTTCCACAGCCGGGCGCCGTCGCAGTGCAGCGCCACCCCGGCGGCGGACGTGATGGCGCGCAGCGCGTCCAGGCGTTCCAGCGGCCACACCAGCCCACCGTCGCGGGCCCGGGTGTTCTCCACCGCCAGCACGCTGGTGCGCACCATGTTGTAGGTGCCCCCGCCCGGGAAGGCCCGCAGCTGCGCCTCGACGGCGGCCAGCTCCAGGGTGTCGGCGAGCCCGGTGAGGGTGCGGGTCTGCACGCCGCCGAGGGCGGCGAGCCCACCCAGCTCGTAGGTCACGATGTGGGCCTCGGTGTCCGCGATGATCTCCGTGCCGACCGGGGCGCCGGCGCGCAGCGCGCAGAAGTTGCCCATCGTGCCGCTCGGGACGAACAGAGCCGCCTGGTGCCCGAGCAGCCCGGCGGCGTGCTCCTCCAGCGCTCGCACGGTCGGGTCCTCGCGGTAGACGTCGTCACCGACCTCGGCCTCGGCCATCGCCAGGCGCATGCCGGGAGTGGGACGGGTCACGGTGTCACTGCGCAGATCGACGCTCACGGCCTCCGACGGTAGCCCCCGCCGCGCCGGCCCGCGACGGCACCCGCCCCCGGCCCGACTGATCGGGCCGGGCCGGGCCGGGGCAGGCTCGGCGCAGGGTCAGGGCGGAGGCGGGGCCGGTCAGGCCGGGGTGACTCCGGAATGGCGGTCCTCGACCACATAGCTGGCGCGGGTCGAGATCGGAGCGCCCGCGGTGGCCACGTAGGGCACCACCCGGAAGTCGCTGCGCCACCGCTGCTCGGTGACGTTCACCCGGACGTAGCCACGCTGGGTGTTCACGAACCTGATGTGCGGGTTCGCGTCCAGCAGGGTCTGCGCCGAGGCGGGCAGGTCGGCGCCGTTGCCGCCGGTGGTGATGGAGGTGCCGACGAACTCGCTGCCCACGGTCGGCGAGTCGACGTCGGCGTAGTCCAGGCGCAGGTCCGCCGCATAGTTCTGATGCCGGTCGCCGGTGATGACGACAAGGTTGCGGACCTTGCGCCGGCGCGCCTCGGCGAGCAGGTTGTCACGTTCGGCGACGTAGCCGTCCCAAGGGTCGTGGTAGACGTTGACGACCTCGCTGGGGTCGAGGTCCGTCTGCACCATGGGAACCTGGTTGCCGATGATCTGCCAGCGGGCCTTCGAACGGCCGAAGCCGTCGTAGAGCCACCTACGCTGCCGGTCGCCGAGCAGGCTGCGGTCGGCGGCGAACCGGTCGGCGCAGGTGGAGCCGCTGCCGTCACCGCAGGGCTGGTCGTCGCGGTACTGCCGGGTGTCGAGCATCGCGATGTCCGCGAGGCGGCCGAAGCTCAGCCTGCGGAACAGCTGGACGTCCGCGCCGTGGGGCAGCTGGGCGCTGCGCAGCGGCATGTTCTCGTACATGGCCTGGAACGCCGCCGCCCGGCGCTGCCGGAAGACCGCCGGGTCCTGGTCGGGCTCGGTGTCGGCCTGCGAGATCTCGTCGGCCCAGTTGTTCTCGACTTCGTGGTCGTCGATTGTCTGGATCCACGGGAAGTTTGCGTGCGCCTTCATCAGTGACGCGTCCGACTTGTACAGCGCGTACTGAGCGCGGTAGCGCGGCAGATCGAACGTCTCGGTGTCGAACGGCGCGCCGAGGGTGAGGCCACGGACGTTGCTTGTGAAACCGGTTTCGTAGATGTAGTCCCCGAGGTGGACGACGAAGTCGAGGTCCTCGGCCGCCATGTGCTCGTACGCGGTGTAGAAACCGACCTGCCACTGCTGGCAGGAGGCGAAGGCGAAGTTCAGCTCCCGCGGGTTGGCACCCGGCGCCGGCGCGGTCTTCGTCCGGCCGACCGGCGAGATCTCGTCACCCGCCCGGAAACGGAAGTAGTAGGTGCGGCCCGGCTCGAGCCCCCGGATCTCCGGGTGCGCCGAATGCCCCAGCTGCGGGGTCGCGACCACGCTTCCGCGCTTCACGATGGAATGGAACTTCTCGTCGCGGGCCACCTCGTACTCCACCCGCACCGGCACTGCGGGCATGCCGCCCGCACCGTCGGCGGCGAGTGGTTCTGGAGCAAGCCGCGTCCACAGCACGACACCATCCGGTGTGGGCTCGCCCGAGCCCACACCGAGACCGAACGGGTTCCTACCCGGCAGTGGGTAGGGGTAGGACGAGGACGCCGAGGCGACCCCGGTACCCAGCAGCACCGCGGCTGCACCCGCACCCCCCAACGCGACAAAACCGCGCCGAGAAGCGGAGAAAGAAGATACCACGCCAATCCTCCCTGTCCGGACGATGTCCGGCAGCGATGTCTGGTTCTGGTGGTTTCACCGGGCGATCATGCTGGCGAACACAGGTGACGCCGACGCCTCACCCCGACGGCTGGCCGATGAACGTCAGGAAACCGCGGGAATCCGCATCCGGCTTGACCGGCGACCGCCACCCTGCCGGCAGATTATCTTTCGGGAAACTCCCGGAAATTCGCTCCGGCCGGTGCCAGCGCCGCGGCGTCCGTGACTTTCCTGGTGATCGGCAGCCGGTAGCCGGCCGAATTCGGTGTGATTCTTTCGGCCCGGCGCTCTCGTCACCCGGGGACCGTGCCCGCCCACCCGACGACCGACCGACGGCTCACCGGTGACGAACCGGCCAACCCTGCCGGTGCCGCCTCTCCCGTGGCCCCCAGCCTCGCGCGATCCTCCTGGGAGAACGAACGATCCCGTGACGTGGCCCTCACCACGAGGCGCACCGGGGCTGGTCGTCCGGGTAAGCGGCACCACCCGACCCGGACCACTGGTGGGGACCGGTCGCCCGGCGGTGCTCATACCACCTGGCGCCCGCACCGCACCGCGCCGCCGGCCACGCCCGCGCGCGCCGGCGGCGGCGGGTGTGCCGCGGCGCGCCCCGGGACGGATTTTTCCTTCGCACCATCCAGAAATTTCCTGCCGGAAAAGGTAAGCCTCACCGCGGCGACCGTCCTGTTAACCTCGCCGCTACCGTGTGACCCACGCGCGAAATCGGGGCGACATAAGGTCTCCGACGATTTCGGCCTCCTGGTTGCCGCGAACACCAGCCCCCGTCGGGTATTTCACAGCCGCCGAAAGTGCCGGTGACCGTTATGGAAGTCAGGTTCTGCGACACCACTCTGCGTGACGGGGAGCAGACCCCGGGAGTCGCCTTCACCGCCGAGGAGAAGGTCGCGATCGCCGTCGCGCTCGACGCCGCCGGCGTACACCAGATCGAGGCGGGGATCCCCGCCATGGGCCCGGGTGAGATCGAGGTGCTGCGCCGCGTCGTGGGCGCCGTCGAGCGTGCCGGGGTGGTCGCCTGGTGCCGGGCCGACCAGCGCGACCTCGACGCGGCCGTCGCCAGCGGCGTCAGTGCCGTCCATGTGACCATCCCCGCCTCCGACCTGCATCTTCGGGTCAAGCTGGGCAAGACCCGAGCGTGGGCCAGGGAGCGGATCACCGCCTGCGTGCGTGACGCCACCGACCGGGGGCTGCTGGTCAGCGTCGGCTTCGAGGACGCCTCCCGCGCCGACGACGCCTTCGTCACCGATCTGGCCGGGGAGCTGCGCGGCCTGGGCGTGACCCGGTTCCGCTGGGCCGACACCGTCGGCGTCGCCAACCCGATCGCCCTGCACACCCGGCTGCGGGCCCTGGTCGAGGCGGTCCCGGGGCCCTGGGAGATCCACGCCCATGACGACTTCGGGCTGGCCACCGCGAACACCATCGCCGCCGTGCAGGCCGGCTTCACCTGGGTGAGCACCACCGTCACGGGCCTCGGTGAGCGCGCCGGCAACGCGCCGATCGAGGAGGTCGCGATGGCGCTGCGGCACCTGCTCGAGCTCCCCGTCGAGTTGGACACCGCGGCGTTCCGCCCGCTGGCCCGCCTGGTCGCCGGCGCCGCGCGCCGCCCGCTGCCCGCGGGGAAGGCCGTCGTCGGGGACGAGGTGTTCGACCACGAGTCCGGCATCCACGTGCACGGTGTGCTGCGCGCGCCGGCGACCTACGAACCGTTCGATCCTGCGGAGGTCGGGGCGTCACGCCGGCTGGTGCTGGGCAAGCACAGCGGACGGGCGGCCGTGCGCCACCTGATGGACCGCCACGGCATCGACGCACCCGACGAGGACCTCGAGCCCATCGTCGGACTCGTCCGGGCACACGCCACCACCCACAAGCAGCCGCTCAGCGGCGACGACCTGCGCGCGCTGGTCCGCCGGGTGGCGACCGGACGCACCGCTCCCCCGACGGCCCCGCGCGGCTGACGGCCCCGCGCGGCCGGGCGGCCGGCCGCCCCGCGCCGCGGCCGATGGAGCGGCGCGGGTTCGGTTCAGGGGCCGGGACGGAAGGTGGCGGTCACCTGCCGGACCAGCTGCTCGTGCTGTGGCCACTGGTCCTCGGGGACCCGCCAGCGCAGCGCGTAGCCGTGGCCGTTGCGCACGACGGCGACGTCCACGGTGCGCACCGTCCGGCCACCCGACGTCGAGGTGAACTCCCAGATCGCGGCGGAGGTGCCGTCGGCACCGTCCGCCGGGCGGATCGACACCCGCTGGTAGCCGGGGCTGGTCCGCGCCACCGAGGCCTCCAGCTCCTGCCAGGCACCGATCGCGGACGGGCCGGCGGTGGGCCGAACCTCCACCAGCAGCTCCGGGAAGCCCTCGGCGGCGGTGAACGTCTCCTTCGTCGGCGCGCGGCCGCCGGAGCGCCAGCCCGCCGGCACCGCGACCGACCAGCCGGCCACGCCGCTGCGCGACGTCAGGCCGGCCGGTGCCTGCGCCGGGTCGGTCGAGCTCGGGATCACGGTTCCGACCTGGTCCAGCGCGACGGCACCACCCGGCCCGGCCGGAGCCGTTGGCGTCACCGTCGCCCCGGTCGTCGCCGACGCGGACGCCGACGACCGGCCCGGCGTCGTCGTGCCGGAGCCCGCGTCGGTGGCGGAGTCGGTGCCGGCGCGTCCGCCCGGGGTGGCGGCGGTGCCGGGCGTGGCGGCGGTGGGCCCGGCCGTTCCATCCGGCCCGCTCGTGAGCACCACGCCGAGGCCGGCCAGGCCGCCGGCCAGAAGCACCACGAGGACGACCACCAGCACCACGGACCGACGGGTCCGTCGACCCGCCGCCGGCCGTGCACCGGCCACCGCGGGCCCACCAGACCCGCCAGGGCCGCCAGGGCCGCCAAGACCGCCAGGGCCGCCAGGCGACCGGCCCGCGCCGGCTTCGGAGGGCCCGCTCGGCGTCGCGGGCCCGCGGCGTTCCACCGGCCCGCCTGGCGCCGAGGGCCCACGGTCCCCGGCAGGCTCGGCGGCCCGATGGGCGGCCGAGGGCCCGCTGGGCGCGGCCACCTCGCGATGCTCGGCCGGGACGTCCCGCTCACGATCCTGCGCGGGCTGGCGGGCCGACGCCGGGTCCGGCCCCGGATCGACGTCGGCGTGCGCCGACGCGTCGAACTCCCTGGTCGGATAGGGCTCGCTGGCCGCGATCTGGCGCAGCATCGCCCGGGCCTGCGCCAGCGACGGCCGCCGGTCCGGGTCCGGGTCGAGCAGCTGCGCCAGGACCGGGCCCAGCGGACCCGCATGCGGGCAGGGACGGCGCCGGTCCTCGACGATGGCCGCGAGGGTCGCCAGCGCGCCCTCGCCGGCGTACGGCGGCTCGCCCTCGACGGCGGAGAACAGGGTGGCGCCCAGGCCCCACACGTCGCCGGGCGCGGCCACCCGCGCGCCGCGGGCCCGCTCGGGCGGAATGTAGGCCGGCGAACCCACCACGATGCCGGTGCTGGTCAGCGCCGGGTCGCCCTCGCTCACCGCGATGCCGAAGTCGGTGAGCCGCGGCTGCCCGTCCGGGGTGACCAGGACGTTGCCCGGCTTGACGTCGCGATGCACGACCCCGGAGCGGTGCGCCGCCTCCAGCGCGTAGGCCAGGCTCACGCCCATCCGCGCGACCGTCGCCGGGGTGAGCCGGCCCGACTCGCGGATGATCTCAGCCAGGGACCGGCCCTCGACCAGCTCCATGACGATCCAGGGCGAGCCGTCGGCCTCGATGACGTCGTAGACGGCGACCAGGCCCGGATGGCGCAGCCGCGCCGCGACCCGCGCCTCGCGCAGCACCCGCTCCCGGCTGACGGCCCGCTCGCGGGTGGCGTCACCGTCGCCCTCCACCGCCGGCGGCGGCAGCCGGACCTGCTTGATCGCGACCGGGCGGCGCAGCAGCGTGTCCTCACCCGCGCGGACGATTCCCGCCCCGCCGCTGCCCAGGATCGCCCCGAGCCGGTACCTGCCGGCGAGCAGGCGACGCCGGTCCGCCGAGGGGTCGTTCGACGTCTTGGGTTCCGCCTTCTCCGGCACCTCGGAATTCTCCCCTACAACCCGCCTCAGGGCCCCGAAACCGGGGCGACACGCCCACGACTCATACCACCCCGCTCCGGTCTCGACACGCGGGTGCGTCGCGCCGCGCGCCAACCCGGACCCACGGCGGGCCCGCAAGGCCCGACAGCACCGCCGGCCCGCCGGTCCGCACGGACGGCACAAGGGGCGAATGTCGACGGCTTCCCGGCTTCCCGACGACCCATCACGGGTCAGATGGCATCCGCGAATGCGGAACATTTTCCTGCCACAGCCAGAAACTGCGGCAGGCAACCTACCATCGCAGAGTGGATGCGGATCTGTCCCCCTGCGCGGCACCAACCGGCTTCCCGCGCTCGCGACGAAACGGTGGTCGGTGAATGGCGCACACCTGCGCGGAGGTCTCGGACGAGACGCGGACCTGGCTGGAGCGGGTCGAGAAGATCAGCGCCACGCTCGCCGAGAACCGCGCGCAGGCCGAGGCTGATCGCACCACCTCGCCAGCTGTCATCGACGCGCTGCGCACGCAGGACTTCCACCGGATGTGGGTGTCACGCGCGCTGGGCGGCGGCGGGGTGAGCCTGCGTACCGGCTCCGCCGTGCTGCAGGCGATCGCGCGCGTGGACCCGTCCGCGGCCTGGCAGATGGGCGTCCAGGGCGCGATCGGGCGACTGTCGGACTATCTGCCCGACAAGGTCTCCTGCCGGCTGTTCTGCGGCAGCCGCGGGCTGGTCGTCGGCGGGGTCAACCCCACCGGTGCGGCGGTGCGGGTACCGGGTGGCTACCGGGTCAGCGGCCGCTGGGCGTTCGCCAGCGGTGCCACCCACGCCAGCTGGCTCGTCTGCACCGCCACCCTCGCCGACGGGCAGGGCGTCGGTCCGGCGCCGATACGGATGCTGTGCGTGCCGAGCAGCGCGGTCACCTTCGTCGACGACTGGCATTCCCTGGGCCTGCGCGGAACGGGAAGCGCGAGTTTCATCGTGGACAATGTCGTCGTCCCCGAAAGCCACGCGGTGGACGGTTCGCTGCTGCGTCGCCCGCCGAGCCCGCGCCGCTCCCGTGGCTACGCGATCGCCTACTACGACTTCGCGCCGTTCACCACGGCGGCGACCACAATCGGCATCGCCCAGCAGGCCCTGGCCGTGTTCCGCGAGCTGGCCGCCCGCACGGTCCCGGCGCGCTCGACGGAGGCGCTGGCCGAGCGGGCGACCGTGCACGCGACCTTCGCCCGCGCCACCGCCCTGGTCCGGGCGGCCGAGCTCGTCCTCGCGGACGCCGCCGACCAGGTCACCACCTGCGGTGAGCACGGCGGGGAGGAGCTGTCCGCCGTCGTTCGCCTCGCGGCCGCCGCCGTCGCGGAGAACTGTGTGCAGGCCGTGACCATGGTGCACACCGCCGCGGGCGCGGCCGCGCTGCGCTCCGGCGACGCCCTCGACCGCTGCTTCCGCGACGTGCACACCGCGACCCGCCACATCACGCTCGCCACGACGAACTTCGAGATGGTCGGCGCGCACCTGTTCGGCGGCCCGCTCCTGATGCGCCGCTGACGTCCGCTCCTCCCGACATGGGAAAGCGGCGACGGAGCGGCACCGGCATTTCCCACAGGAGGGGCAGAAAGGGCAGCCGATTCCTTTGTTGATTCGCAAGACCTGAGGATTTCGGTTGCGAGAACGACCGAAATCCTCCAGGTCTTGGTCGGCACCGGCGCACGCGCAGGTGCCGGTGCCGACACCGGCGGCCCGTGCTCGGGATGCCGTGGACGGTCGTCAACGATCTGGAGGCTCAAGATCAAATCGGTGCGCGCACGACCGTCAACACTGTTGACTATCTTGACGGTGGGACGCACGCGGTACTGGTTGACACAGCAGGCCTGGCGGCCGCTCGCGGTCTCCCGCCAGCGGCCGCCGCGGGTCCGCAGGTGTTCTCGGGTGTTCTCGGGTGTCTCAGTCGACCAGCCGTCGGGCCGCGGCCGCCGACTCCTCGGCCGAGGTGGACGTGTCCACGTCCGTCGCCTGCGGCCAGGGGTCGGTGCGGGTGGCCATGTCGAAGTAGACCAGCTCCGTCGCATCCGACGGGTCGACGACAGCACCGACGGGACCGCGGCCGCCGGCCGACACCCCCGGTGCCTCGCTGCCCGGGCCGCCGGCGCGGCCCGCGGCGGAGCTCGCCGCTCGCGCCGCGATGCGCGCCACGGCGACCTTCGGCGGGGTCACGCAGCGGATCGACATGAGGTCCGCGTCGCACTCCCCCGCCACCTCCGCCGCCCGCTCGCGGGGGCGCCGCGACGACCAGGACGCGTCGAGCACGACGGTCTGGCCGTGCTCGAGGGCGTGATGGGCTCGGGTCAACAGCTCGGCGTAGCTGTGCTCGGTCGCGTCGGCGGTGTAGATGCCCTCGCCGGGAGGCGCCACCGCGGACACCTCCGGCGCGAGGCCCACCAGCTCCTTGCGGACGATGTCCGAACGCAGCAGCAGCCAGTCGTCGCCGGCGGCGACGAGCTTGCGGGACAACGTCGACTTGCCGGTTCCGGGCAGGCCGCCGACGAGCACCAGCCGAACCCGGCCGCGCCGTAGGTGCGCCAGCGCGAGCGCGGCGAGTGCCCGCGCCTGCTCGTCCGCACCCGGAACGCCCTGATGGGCGCGTACGCAGGCGGCTCCCGCGCGGACGACGGCCCGCTGGGCGATGAACAGATGTTCCAGCGACGCGGGGCCGGCATCACCGGACACCTCCCGGTAGGCGTCGAGGAACGCCCGGGCGGCCGCGGGGGCGCCGAGCAGCTCCAGGTCCACCGCCAGCGAGGCGACCCCGCCCAGGACGTCCCCGACGCGGCGCGCGGGGTCGGGGCTGACGCTGCCGAGTATCCGCGGTCCGTCCGGCAGGCAGTAGATGTCGTCGGCACGCAGGTCGCCGTGCCCGGCACGGATCCGCCCGGTGCGGGCGCGCCGCGCGAGCAGCGCGCCGCGACCGGTCAGGTAGCGCAGCGCGAGCGTGCCGATCTCGTCGACCACGGCGGCGTCCAGCAGGCGCCCGCGGAACGGCGCGAGCCCTTCGAGTGCCTCGAGCCACAGCGCCTGCAACGCGAACCGGCCGCCGGCGCGGGTGATCTCCGGCGAGGTCGCGCACTGGTCGTGGAAGGCCGCGGTCCGCCGGGCGAGCGCCTGGAGCTCCGCGAGGAGCCCGGCCTGCGCCTCGGGTGCCGCCGTGGCCGTCACCGACGCCGCGACCAGCGTCGAAAGCCGCCGGGCGGCCGGCATCCGCTGCATGACGACCATGTGATCACACAGCCGGCCGGATCCGTCGCGGATGTCGGCGACGCCGAGGTAGGTGTCGGCGGCCAGTTCGCGGTTGAGTCGTACCTCGTCCTCGCAGGCGTTCAGCCGCGCCTGCCGGGAACGGAGGTGGATGAATCCGAGGTCGACCGGCTTGCGCAGTTTGTAGGCCCGATCCTCGGTGAGAAAGACGACGGCGGTCGCGGTTTCCACGGTTTCACGGCTGTCAAGACGTAGCTCGCGCACGGCCGGCTCGGGTGCTGTTCCGACCTCGG
Source organism: Parafrankia irregularis (assembly GCF_001536285.1). Taxonomy (NCBI): domain Bacteria; kingdom Bacillati; phylum Actinomycetota; class Actinomycetes; order Frankiales; family Frankiaceae; genus Parafrankia; species Parafrankia irregularis. Next base: position 447,633 of record NZ_FAOZ01000007.1, read on the forward strand.
TGGGTGCCCAGGATTCGGAACGGATGTCGGTGGCCTGCCCCGAAGGAGCGTCGTCATGCAGAAACATCTTCGTCTCCAGACCGTCTGCCGGGACGGTGCATGCTCGGTCTCACACCTGCCGTGTCACACCGACCGCACCGGAGCCCGGTTCCTTTGGGACCGTGGCCGGGGGGCGGAACTCACCGGACGAGCCCGGTGGCGATCGACTCCGGCGATCGTGGAGAGCTTCCTCCCTGATCCGTTTCCCCGCCTGGACTTCAGCATCCTCCCTTCGTCCCACCGCGTCAGGTGACTTCTCGGTCCTGATTCCCCGCGACGTCCAGCCCGCCGTTCCCAGGACGTTCGCACCGGGGGCCCGGCTCCTTCGCGGTGCTGTCGGACATCCCACATTCGAGCCGTTCCACCGCCCACCAGCTGAGCCGGACCGCGCCGCGCGCGCCCACCAACAGCGCGCACACCAGCAGGCATTCCCCGGCGGCTTCTATTCTCCGGCCTGTTTCATCAGGTAGACCGCCGCCTGCGTGCGGCTGGCCAGGCCCAGCTTCTCCAGAATGCTCGACACGTAGTTCTTCACGGTCTTCTCCGACAGCCC
>NZ_FAOZ01000008.1:0-9818 GCF_001536285.1 Parafrankia irregularis
CAGGGTGTCGGGGTGGTCGTCGCCGAGGATCTGGCGGTAGCGGTGGAGGGTGTCCTCACGCAGGCCGCGTGCCACCTCGTACTGCCCGAGCTGGTGCATGGTATTGGCGAGGTGGTCGGCGCTGCGCAGGGTGTCGGGGTGGTCGGGGCCGAGGAGCTGCTGGTGGTGGGTGTGGAGACGGGTGGCGGTGTGGTGGGCGAGGTGGATCTGGCCGCTGCGCCCCAGGTATTCGGTGAGGCGGCGGGTGGCGGCGCGGAACGTCGAGGTGCTGGGACTGGGGGTATCGAGGAGCGCGAGCAGGTGGGGGGTGAGTTGCCGATAACTGTCCCAGGCTTCTGGCTGGTCGGGGTTGTCGGGGGTTGCGTAGGCGAGTGCGTCGGCGGCGACGGTGGCGGGGTCGGGTTGGGTGCTGGTGGGGGTGTGGATGCGGATGACGGCCTGGGTGATGCGGTGGAGGTGAAGTGTGGTGTGGTCGGGGTCGTAGCGGGCGAGCGCGAACCGGTCGAGGGCGTTGACGGTGGGGATGACGGAGTCCTCGGTAACGGTGGTGAGCAGCCCGGCGGGGAGGGGTTCGGGGGCGTAGCAGGCCAGGACCTGCAGCCGTCGCAGCGTGGTGGGGTTGTCGGCGCCGAGCCGGTCGAGGGAGGTTCTCAGCGAGGCGACGACGCCGGCGGGGTAGTCGCCGGGGGCGTGGCTGGTGGCTTCGGAGAGGTTGGCCTGCAGCAGGCGCAGGTAGCTCTCGACGGTGGCGCCGGTGACGGCGAGGTAGGCGGCGGCCTGTTCGACGGCGAGGGGGAGGCGGCCGACGGCGTCGGCGACCTGGATGGCCTGGGCCGCGGTGAGCGTGGTGCGGCGGGTGAGCAGGGCGACGGCCTCGGTGGGGGTGAACTCGCCGATCTCGTGCGGGGTGCCGAGGCTGGCCAGTGCCCGGCTGCGGGCGGTGACCAGGACGTGGCCGGGTCCAGTGGGGATCCAGGGGTGCAAGTCGGCGGGGGTGTCGACGTTGTCGAACACCAGCAGCCAGCCAGGGCGTTCCGCGAGAGCGGCCAGGGCCGCGCGGGCGCGGGTGGGAATGTCGTCCTGGCCGCCGACGGGTAGGTCCAGGGCGGTGGCGAGGGCTGCGAAGTCCTGTTCGATCAGGCCGGGCTGTTCGGCGCGGACCCACCAGACGAGCGGGTAGCGGTCGGCGTGCCGCCAGGTGTACTCGACGGCGAGCTGGGTTTTCCCAGCGCCGCCCATCCCGCACAGCACCTGCACCACCGGCCGGCCGGGCTGGGTGGGAGGGCGGGTGAACCCGTCGCGCAGGCGGGCGAGCGCGGTGTGGCGGCCCACGTAGGAACCGTGCCGGGCCTGAACGTTACGGATCTGGCGGGCCCGTCTCCGGCGAGCCCGGGCGGCGGCTTCGAGGCGGGGGGCGTAGACGGTCAGGGCGAGCGCGAGGGGAAGACCGAGGACGGTCACCACGCTCGAGGCGTCACCGAGTCCGAAGACCACCACGCTGGCGATCGCGGCTGCCACCGATCCGATCATCAGCCACAGCCGCCAGCCCACGCTTTCCCCCACAGCCGACATGATCCGCTCTGCCGGCGGCCGGGCGGATCAACGGGTCACACCCGGTCGGGACGGCGGCGGGGGTGGGCGGTGCAGCGGCCGTGGCTGTAGCCGAGGGCTTGGGCGAGACGGCTGTCGGCGGGAACCATCGGCGACCGGATTCGGGTGGTACGGGCCTTCGCCGCGCAGTCGCCCAGCGTTCGGTTCATCCCAGTGATCTTGTGGTTCTTTTGGGTCATATGGTGACTCCAAATGACTAGCTGAATCGTGGGCCGAATGTGTCAAATCGTGCTGGTGTGTCGTCTTGACTAAGAAGTTCGGACGGACCGGTTTGTGTCCGGCGAGGCAGGCTGAAGGGGACGCTCCGTCGTAAGGGCGTGACGGACCGGCGCTGGAGGTTTGCGAGATGGACGTGGCGGCTCCTCGTTCGGATTCTCGCGGTCGCCGCTGGACGGTCCGCGGGACGGCCGTCGGACTGCTGGCTGCGGGCGTGCTCGTGGTCTCGTGCAGCTCTGATGACGGTGCCGAACCGGCCCCCGGTCCGGCACCGTCGACGAGTCGATCCCCGGCGCCGCAGATGACGCCGACACCAACGCCGACGTCGCCCACTGATACTGCCGGGCAGCGGGCGGTGGCCGCGTATGTCGGTCTTTGGGGGGCGATGGCCGAGGCGAGTCATACCTCGGACTGGCAGTCGCCCGAGTTGGCGCGGTACGCGTCGGGGGACGCGCTGCAGGCGGTTTCCGGCGGCCTGTATGCCGATCACTACAACGGGCTGGTGTCGAGCGGCGCCCCCTTGCTGCATCCGGAGGTCACCTCCGAGGAGCCGGCGGACGCGCCGACGACGGTCAGGGTGTTCGACTGCTCCGACAGCACGAACTGGCTGCGCCACCGCGCGGACGGGGCGCCGTTCACCGACGAGCCGGGCGGCCGGCGGGCCGTGACGTCCGAGGTGCGCCAACATCAGGACGGGTCGTGGAAGGTGACCCGGTTCGCTGTCGAGCCGGTGGGATCATGCGGCTGAGACGCCTCGTCCTCACCGGGGCCTGCCTGCTGGGGTTCCTTGCCGCAGGCGCGCCGGCCTTCGCGGACAGCTACGCCACCACGGACTGCGCGCAGAATCCCATCCCGGGCTGCGATTTGGCCGCGGGCGGTAGCGGCCTCGCACCCAGACCGCCCGGCGGGCAGGCGCCGCTACCGCGAAGTAGCGGGGGCGGTAGCTCCGGCCGCAGCGGGGCGGCCCCGCCGGGCGACGTGGCGCTCGACCCTGCGGATGTCGCGCACTGCTCCTACGTCCGCAGCGACTTCCAGCCCACCGCGGAGGCGGTTCAGCCGGTGCGGTTCCGCCGGGCCCCCGACGGGGGTCTGCGGGTGGTCGCGGCGATCGATCGGCCCGGCCCACTTCTCGCGCGACCGGCCGCGACGGGTCCGGATGGGCGGTCGGGTGCTTGGTATGTCTACCAGTGCCAGACCGACGGGGTGCGGGACGCTCTGTACCGGCCGCCGGTGTGGATACCCGACGGTCAGGGAGGGCCCGCGGCTGGCGGGCCGGATGTGGGTGGGCTGGCGGAGCAGGCCCGGAGCCAGCTGCGGCTGCAAGGCCCGGCGATCGCGCTGAGCCCGACCAGCCGGCAGTTGATCCGCCTGCCGACCTGGATGTGGCTCGACCCTGCGGGTTGGGAGCCGGTCTCCGCGACGGCAGCCGCCGGCGGCGTGTCTGTGACCGCCACGGCGACCCCCGCGGGGGTCGACTGGTCGATGGGCGACGGCACCCAGGTCCACTGTGCCGGGCCCGGCACTCCTTACCCGGCTGGCGGTGACCCGAAGGCGTCGTCCCCGGACTGCGGTCACACCTACCAGCGCGTGTCAGAAGATCAGCCGGGCGGAACGTTCCCCGTGACTGTCACGCTGACCTGGAACGTGACCTGGGCCGGCGCCGGTCAGACCGGGGCGTTCGATGGCCTGACCACGGTCTCGACGGTCCAGGTTGAGGTGATTGCCATCCCCGCGCTGATCACCGGGGGCGGATGACCGCGGGGCACGGCGCCGTTGGTCCGTGCCCCACCTCGGGCTCACCTCGACGAAGCCGCCCGCGTGGCCGAACCCGGCGAACGAGGCAAATGAACCACTACCGGGAGCGAGACAGGTCCGCGACCAGGCCTGGGCCATACGGGTGGCGGATTCATCCGCACCGGTCAGCCGCCCTGGCCCTGGTCGCGTCGGGCCCAGCGCTCCTCGCGCGCACGGCGAGCGAGCTCCCCGCCGTCGGTTCAGCCATGGTTGTGCGTCGGCCGGTGGCGGTTACGGAGGTCGGTGACGAGGCGGATGACGGCGCCGACGAGGCTGAACAGCCCGCCAAGCATGGGCGCGAGGTCGATCAGTTCGGTGTCGTGCATGGTCGTGGTTCTCCTGTCGGTACGGGCGGCTGGGCCGCTGGGGTGACAGGAGACAGTGCACCGGATCATGGACATGTCCGGCTACAGTGCCGGACAGACCCGGACAGACCGTCGCGCCACCTGCGGTGGCGCGGCGAGGTGCAGGTGTCCGGGCGGCCGGGCGACGGCGGATCCGGACAGCCGTCCCGCCGCCAGCGGCCGGCGGATCATCGGGCTGGGTGTACGGGGGGAGCACGTGGAACGCGACAGGTCGCTGGACGCGGTGGTGGTTCCAGACCCGTCCGGCGTGAACTCTCCTGAAGGTCTCGCCGCCGCGTTGGGCGCGCTGCGCCGCCGCGCCGGCCTGTCGGTCCGCGACATGGAGATGACCGCGAGGAAGCGTGGCTTGAGCCTGCCTCGGGCCACGGCGAGCGACGCGGAGAACTCCGCCAGGCCACGGCCGTCGAAGCGGACCGTCAGCGCGTTCCTCGACGTGTGTGATGTGCCGGCGCCAGAGCGGGTGCAGTGGTTGGCCGCGTGGGAACGCGCCGGCAGCAAGGTGAAGGACCCACCTGCGGGGTGGGTACGCGTGGAGGACGCCGACCCGTACCGGCTGGGCGTGCACCGGCCGATCCAGGTGGACGGGGCGGAGGACGACGATCTGCCGACCTATGTGGCCCGGGACGTCGACGAGGCGGTCGGCGGTGTGCGCTCCAGGCTCGCGGCGGGGGCCGAGCATGGCGGGTTCGTGTTGTTGGTCGGAGACTCCTCGGCTGGTAAGACCCGGACGGCCTACGAGGCCGTCCGGGCCGAGCTGCCGGGCTGGTGGCTGGTCCACCCCGCCGACGCGGTCGAGGTCGGCGCGCTGGTCGCGTGCCGCCCCCGCCGGCTGGTCGTCTGGCTCGATGAGATCCAGAACTACCTCGACGCCGACCCGGACCTGACCGCTGGGGTGCTGCGCGACCTGTTGGACGGGGCGGGTCCGGTGGTGGTGGTTGCCACGATCTGGCCGTACTGGCACAGCCTCTACACCTCGCTGCCCGGCCGGGACGGCAACGAGGACCTCTACCGGGAGCAACGGATGCTGCTGCGCCTGGCCAGAGAGGTACAGATCCCGGGCGCGTTCAGCGACCGTGAGCAAGGCCGAGCCGAGCTGGCCGCGCAGGCCGATCCCAAACTCCGGACCGCGCTGGCGATGAGCGGCTACGGGCTGACCCAGACCCTGGCCGCCGCTCCGCAGCTGGTCGCGCGCTGGGAACGGGCCCGAGGCGCTGGCGGGCCGAGCCGTGGGCCCTACCGGTGGGCAGTGCTGACCGCCGCGCTGGATGCCGCCCGCCTGGGCGCCCGCGGACCCCTGCCGACCCGGCTGCTGGAGGCGGCAGCGCCTGGCTACCTCAACGACCATGAACGGGCGCGTGCGCCCGCCGACTGGTTCGACGACGCCCGCGCCTATGCCATTGACAACACCACGATGCACGGCGCCGCCGCCGCACTGGAGCCAACCGGCCCCGGCGGCATGGGCCAGGTCACCGGCTACACCCCCGCCGACTACCTCGTCCAGTACGCCACCCGTACCCGTCGCCGCGAGCGGCCACCCGCCAGCCTCTGGATCGCGCTGCGCGACCATCTCACCGATCCTGCGGACGTCCACCGCGTCGCTGATGCCGCGTTCGACCGCTACCAGTACGGCGCCGCGGTCCCGCTCCTGCATAAGGCTGCAGATGCTGGCTACCGGTCCTCGGCCGGTCGGCTCGCCGGGCTGCTGCTCGAGGTCGGGGATGTCGACGGCCTGCGTGACCGAGCCGCGACCGGCGACGGCGAGGCGGCCCACGTGCTCTCCCAGCAGCGGACCAGAGCCGGGGACCATGAGGACGCGGCCGATGTCCTGCGGCCGGCTGCCGACGCAGGCGACTGGCGTGCCGCCGCCCGGCTCATCGACCTGATGCTGGAGGTCGATGACCTCGACGGGTTAGCCGCGCGTGCCGAAGAGGGAGACAAGGAAGCAGCAATCGCTCTTGCCCTGCGTTTAGCCGAAGCCGGGGACGTCGACCAGCTGCGAGCACGCACCGACACCGGCGATCCGGCAGCCGCCGGGACACTGGCCGAAATGCTCGCCAAGGCCGGCGACGTCGATGAACTGCGAGCCCGGGCGGGCGCGGGAGACATCTGGGCCGCTGGCTGGCTCGGCGAACTGCTTGTCAACGCCGGCGACCGTGCCGGGGCGATCGCCGTTCTGCGTGCTGCCGCCCGCGACGGCGTCGAGGAGGTCAAGGATGTCGACCAGTTGGCCTGGCTCCGGACCCGCCTTGCCGATTTGCTCCTCGAGACCGGGGATCACGACGGTGCGATCGCCGTGATGCGCGCCGCCGACATGAGCGACCCCGACGCCGTTGACGACCTGGTCGACGTGCTGGTCGCCGTCGGTGACCGGGACGGGGCGATGGCCATCCTGCGTCCGGTCGCCGACGCGGGTGGCCGGCACGCGGCCTCCCATCTCGCCGAGCTGCTGGTCGAAGGGGGCCACGTCGACGAACTACGGGACCGTGCCCTCGGTGGCGACCAGGAGGTCGTCTTCAGACTGGTGGACGTTCTGCTCGCCGCGGGAGATCGCGCCAGCGCCATCACCATCCTGGCGGCCTGCGCCGACGCTGGCGACTGGGAGGCCGCCGACTGGCTCGCCGCGCTCCTGCTCGAGGACGGCGATCGTGACGGTGCGATCATCGTCCTGCGCGATCACCTCGACGCCGACGACGGTGGTAACTGGATCATCCGTCAACTCGTCAGGCTCCTTCACGAGGCTGAGGATCACGAAGGCCTGATGGATGTCCTGCGCGCCCGCACGTCCGCTGGCGACACCTGGGCGACACAGCGGCTCGTTGAGCTCCTGGTCGAAGCTGGAGACGATGAGGGCGCACGTGCTGTCCTTCGCGCCCGCGCGAATGCCGGTGCCGCGCGCAGCGCCTTCCGGCTCGTGACCATGTTGACTGCGGCCGGAGACCGCGCCGGTGCGATCGCCGTCCTGCGCGCCCATGCCGATGCTGGCAACGGAGTAGCCGCACTTCAACTCGCCACCCAGCTGAGTCGGGACGGAGAACTCGACGAACTAAGTGCCCGTGCGACCGCCGGCGACACCTGGGCCCGCGCCCGGCTGCACGCGGTACTGAGCGCCGATGATGATCAGCGGCTGCACCGCTATGGCCTCACGATGGAGGGGGAGGTCGCCGACGGCCCTACCTGGTGACCCATCAGACCCACACGAGGAGGTCTTCCGTGCCCCCCGTGCCTCCGCTGCGCCGATCACTTGGCGCGGGCGGTGGGATTCCCGTCCGACCCTGCCTGGTGGCCCTCCGGCCGGACACTGGTCACCCCGCCGTGTCCCCCCGCGATGGCGACGCTGTCCGTCCGGGTCTGTCCGGCACTGTAGCCGGACATGTCCATGATCCAATGTGCTGTCTCCTGTCACCCCAATCACCACATCGACAGGAGAACCAAGCCATGGACCACGACACCAACCTGGCTGACTCGCGCCCGCGCTCGGCGGATTCCTCAGCCTCGTCGCCGCGCTCGTCCGGCTCGTGACAAGCCTCCGCGAGCGCCGCCAGCCGACACCAAACGCCGACTGAAACCCCAGCCCCACACCCGCGCACGGGAGCGGACAGGACAAACGGCGGCAGGCGCTATATATCGGATCGCCGGTCACGACGGGCATCCCCGGGTGAGGCGTGGCCGGTTAGCGGGGGCGATGGCCTGACCACGGTCTCGACGGTCCAGGTGATCGCCATTTTCGTGCTGATCACCGGGGGAAGTTGATCGTTGGACTCGCCCTTCGCAGGGGCGGATCCCGGCGCCTGGTTCGCGGTGATCTCTTGGCCGACGCCATGGAGAGCGGGGTCGCTGACCGCCCGTTCCAGGGATTTCTCGTCGGATTCGACGTGGTGCTCACGCCGGAGGTTGTACAGCCGTGGTACGGCCAGGGTGACGCGGGAACCGAGTTGCGGGTAGCTGCTCGTACCCGCTGAGGCTGTCGTTCTGGCCGCGAGCATGTCGCCCATGGTCATCGATCGCGGCACGCCAGCCCCGGTCATCCCCGGATGGGTGATGTCGCGCAGGAAATCTGCTCTGGCGGTCTCGGTGAGACGGTCCAGGGCGGGCGTCACACGTGCCATATCGCAGGACAGTAACGGGCGCCGGTATCGTGACGCATAGCGGCTGCGCCTATGTTGGGCGAGAATTGCATGTGCGGACCCCGGGCTGTGTGCCGCGACCGAACAATCCGGCCGACAGCGATTGTGGTGGGCGCGAAGGCTGCGGACGGTCGGTACCGCTGCGGCGGGCTGGCGCCGGGCATGCCAGTGGAGCACGCAGCGAGTGCACAGCGGGGCTGTGACCTGCGCGTTGGCCGCGTAGGCCGAACCGCTCGCCGTGCTGCGGCCTATTGCCGAGAGGTCAGGCTTCGTCGGCGGTGTACCCCATGCCCATCGGGGGCCCCGTCCGGTAGCCCATCCGATACGCATCCCGGTCTCCCATTTGATGGGCTATCCCTCCATCGAGAGCTCGCGCAGGTCATCGTCCTGCTGGCGCCGCCCAAAAACAGCCCGACTGGTACCCCCGGGTACGGGGAGATAGTCGGGACGGCGGTAGGAGAGCGGCGACGGGTGACCGGCAGGACAGGCGGAGAGGCTTTTGTCTGGGTAGACCCAGTCCGTTGAGGTGCTTTGCATTCCGCTTCTCTGTTTTTGCCTTTCACTGTTCTGGTGGTTCGGTTCGGTTTTATCTTTCCTTTGTTCGGGATGTGATTCGAAAAAGGTCCTCTGCTGCGGAAATGTGGTCGGGGGAAGCTTTAAGAAATCCAGGAATTGCGGGTCGTCGGTATTGATTTCCGTTGGAGGGGGAGGGATTATTGGTTATCGGCGCGTTGCGCCTGGCGTGCGGCGCGAAAATCCCCCACCTGCGTGGAGTCTTCCATGTCGAATTCCTTTGTTTCCTCGTTCTTTTCCCGGGACATTCCTTCCGTTGTTGCCGAGGCGGTCACGGTGGAGGACATGGCGCGGGTCACCGAAGCGGACTGGTCCGCGATCGCCGAGCACGCGCACCGGTATTGCTGGAAGGTGGACGCGTCCCGGTCCCGCAAGCGCGCTGACCGGTCGGCCACGATTGCCCGGGACGGACGCGGGATCTACGGCAGCGACGACGTGTCCGACGACATCGCTCAGGACGCAGTCCTGATCTTCGCACGCCGATTCGGCATGATTGTCCGTGGATGCGTGGTCGCCTCCGTCGACGTGGCTACCCGCGAACCCGACCAGTGGCAGTACCAGCCGAAGAATGGGGAGATGTTCCTCGCGGACCGTGCACTGATCCGCCAGTGGGCCGTCCAGGACGCCGCCAAGCGCAACGGCTACCGTCCCGGCAAGCCGGAAGCGACCACGCCCGACGTGGCGGAGCGGCAGGCCAAGCATCTGGCCGCGTCCACCTTCCTCGCGACCATGTCGGAAGTGATCTTCGCTGCGGCGTGGGGAGACGGACGCGACTTCCCGACCCTGCAGAAGGTCATGGACGTGGCGAACCAGGCCGATGACCTGGGACGCACCGGCATGTTCGCGACCGTCGCCCAGCAGACCTACGGGGGCAAATACGGATCACGCCGCTCCGTGATCAAAGTCCGGGACGCTGCCCATGCGGAAGCGCGCGAACTCACCGAACGCTGCGACGCGATCCGTGACGAACTCACCCACCGTGACCAGTCGAGGAAGCGCCTTACCGCCGACGACTGACACAGCCGCTACCCAACGGAGCCTCCGAGCACCATGCTCGGAGGCTCCTTCCGGTTCAATCCCCTCGGTGGCCTCGGTGGCCTCGGTGGCCTCGGTGGCCTCGGTGGCCTCGGTGGCC